>DASURM010000545.1:0-3252 GCA_036280035.1 Burkholderiaceae bacterium
GCAACGCCGCCTACTCGCGCTACGACCCGGTGTTCGTGGCCAACGACGGCACCCAGATGCGATCGATTCCGGTGAAGTGGAACTCGGTGTCCGCCACCGGCGGCATCGGCTGGGACTTCCCGCTCACGGAGCACTGGGTGATGCGGCCGATCCTCAACTTCACGCTCGGTTATGTCGCCAGCGACCTGGCGGGGCTCAAGTGGTGGGTGCAGAACAACACCAATCTCGATCTGTCGTTCCTCGATGGCAGGAGGTTGAAGGCCTACGGGCTGGGTGGTTCGCTGATGCTGGACTATGAGAAGTTCGCCCCCGCTGCCGATGACGACATCGAGATCCGCTACACCAATGTCCAATTGCGCAGCTACGGCGACAGCGCCGACGCGGTCGTCGGCAAGGCCAAGGCGACTAGCGCGAGCATCTGGGCACGCCGGCGGGTGCCCACGGGTTGGGGCGTGGTCTGGGACCGGCCGGTGCGTTACGTCTACGAGGCCGCCTTCACCGAGTTCCTGGGCGAGCAGAAGGAAACCGGCTTGTCGCGCATGGCTTCGATCGGGTTCGGGCTGGAGCTCGACTCCAGCGCGCTCGACCGCTGGGCCACGCGCTGGCGCGGCGTGCTGCGCTACAAGTTCGGCCCCGATGTCAGCGGCTGGGCGTTCGGGATCGCGATCAGCTTCTGACGCCGAGTCGGGGCCGATGCGGCGCGCACCGCTCGGCAGTTCACTTCACCGCCAGCGCCATCAGGGCGCGCGGCGACCACGCCGCGCCGCCCTCGCCCGCCGTGTGCAGCTTCGGGTTGGCCAGAAACATGCGCTCGCTGGGCAACCCCTTGGCCACCAGCGCATCGCGCACCGCCCGGCCGCGCTGCAACGCGAGCTGGCGGGCGCTGTCGTCGTCGATGCGCATGTGCTTCTTCAGCAGCGCCTCCATCTCGGCGGGCGGGATGTCCTTGGCGAAGCCGAGGAAGTTGCGCGGCTTGTCGGGCAGATCGGTCTCGCGGTACACCGCGCGCAGCAGCCGCGCGCGCTCGTCGGGCGGCACGCTGGCGGCGGCACTCGCCGCCGCGCCGCTGCGCAGCGCCTCGTTGCGCTGCTGCGCCAGCAGGCGCTGCTCGAGCATCGCGTTGCGCATCGCGTCGCCCTCGCGGGCGAGATCGGCAGTGCCGGTGACCGTCATCTGCAGGCTCGGCCGCTCCTGCAGCGCCTTGGCCACCTTGCCGATCGCGGCGTCGGCATCGTCGGCCATCGTCGCGGTGCCGGGCTCGAAGGCGATGTAGCTCAGGTCTTCGCCGCCGCCACCGGCCAGCCACGAGAACGGCGCCGTCACCACCTTGACGATCAGGTTGACGATCACTTTCAGGATGATGCCGCCGACGCTGAACTGGGGGTCGTTGATCGAGCCGCTGATCGGCAGGTTGACGTCGATCACGCCATGGCGGTCGGACAGCAGCGCCACTGCCAGCCGCACCGGCAGCTTGGTGGCGCTGGGGCTGTCGACGGGGTCGCCGAAGGTCAACTGGTTCAGGATGACGTGGTTCTTCGCCTCGAGCCGGCCGTCCGGCTGCACGTCGTAGTGCACGTCCATCGACAGCTTGCCGCGCTCGATCGCGTAGCCGGCGTACTTGCCGGCGTAGGGTGACAGCGGCGCCAGCTCGATGTCGGTGGCCTTGGCGCCGATGTCGAGCGCCAGCGGATCGGCCAGCGGGTTCAGGCTGCCGCGCACGTCGAGCACCCCGGTGCCCGCGATGCGGCCATCGAGTTCGAGCGTGGCCATCTCGTGCGAGGTCGAATCGAACGCGCCGAGCCTGCCGTTGACCTCGCTGAGCGCGGCGCTAAAGTTGGGTGTGACGAGCCGGTCGGTGTAGTCGATGCGGCCATTGACGAGCTGCACGCCGCCGACGGCGATGTCCACCGGCAGCTTGGCTCGCGGGACGCCGCTGGCCGCGGGCTCGGTGGCCGCTGCCGACGCGGCGTTCCCGGGCGTCGCCGGCGCGGCGGCTGCGGCCTCACCTGCCGCTGCTGCTGGCGCGCGTGCATCGGCCGCCGCGGCATCGGGCTTGGCGGGCTCCCGGGTCGGCGCGATCTGCGGCCCGACCGCGAATCCGCCGGGCGGCGCGGCCGGAGCGCCGCCGCGCGCGACGTCGCGCAGGTTGAAGCGGCCATCCGCGTTCAGCACCAGCTGCGAGTAGAAGTCGCTCAGCACCGCCTCGCCGATGTCGATGCGCGGCCGCTTCGACGGCGCCAGCGCGACCTTCAGGCCCTTGACGTCGAGCGCCTGCCAGCCGATCAGCTCGTCGGGCAGCAGCGCGTGCGAGGTCGGGTCGCGCTCGAACGCGTGCAGGTCGGCCAGCAGCAGATCGCCGGCCACGCGGGCGTCTAGGCCGCCCGGCTGCTGGCGCAGCGCGACGTCGCCGCGCCAGCGCAGCTGGCCGCGCTGCAGGCTGGCGTTGAGCCGGCCGGTGGCATAACGCTCCAGCGCGTGGAGCGGAAAGCGCTCGATGCGCAGCGCGCCGCGCAGTGCCAGCGGCTGCGCGACGACGCTGCCTTTCCAGTCGATGCTGCCGCCGCGCGCGCGGCGCTGCTCGCGCTGCGCCGCCGGGTCGGCCACCTGCGCCGACAGCTCCACCTGCGCCGGTGCGGTGGCCAGCGGCCAGTGCAGGCCGTTGACCTTCGCGCGGATCGCATGGATGTCGAGCTGCACCGGGCCGTCGGCGGCGCCGCCTGGCACCGCCTCGTCGCGCCACGAAAGCTGGCTGCCGCTGACGGCCACGTCATCGAGGCTCACCTGCCACGGCGCCGAGGCGGCCGGGCCGGGCGCGGCCACCGCGCGTGCAGCCGGCGCGGTGGGCGTGCCCGGCGCCGACGTCGCCGTGTCGCCACTCGCGTTTCGCGCCGGCACCCGAGGCCAGTGCATCAGGTTGAGCGTGCCGTCGCGCGCGCGCTCGACCACGACGCGCGCATCGTGCAGCGCCACCGTTCCCACCTCGAGCCGGCGCGCCACCGCGTCGAGCCGCAGGTTGCCGAGCGCGAGCTGCTTCCAGGCCACGGCCTCGCGCGCCAAGTCCTTGCGCTCGCGGGCGCGCACGCTCTGCTGCGGATCGACGATGCGCAGCGCGTCGATGCTCGCGCTGGCGACGTCGAGCGCCAGCACCGCCGGCTCGCGCGCCCACTCGAGCTTGGCGTCCAGCGACGCCTGCCCCGCGATCTGCGGCTTCAGCCGCTGCGCCAGGTACGGCGCGAAGGCGCCGAGGTCGAT
>DASURM010000546.1:0-8911 GCA_036280035.1 Burkholderiaceae bacterium
ACTGGCCGACCAGGGCGCCATCGCGCTCGATGCGGTAGACGCGCACGCTGTCGTGCCACACGGGGGCGTGGTCGGGTGTGATGTGCAGCTCGAACAAGGTCTCGACCAGGCCGAACAGCCCGTCGCGAACGCGCTCGAAGGTGAAGTAGCGCTTGACCTCTTGCTCGCTGAACGCGAAACGCCGCTCGCGCAGGCGCTCGGCGACGAAGCGGTAATCCCACGGCATCAGCGTCTCGATGCCGAGCTGCGCGCGCGCGAACGCCCGCAGCTCGTCGAGGTCGGCGCGCGCCTGGGCGCGAGAGCGTGCCGCGAGGTCACGCAGGAACTGCAGCACCTGCTGCGGCGTGCGCGCCATCTTGGTGGCCAGCGACAGCTGCGCGAAATCGCCGAACTGCAGCAGCCGGGCATGCTCCAGGCGCAGCGCGAGCAACTCGCCGATCAGCGCGCTGTTGTCGTGCTCGGCGGGCCCCAGGTCACTGGCGCGCGCGTGGAACGCGCGGTACAGCTGCTCGCGCAGCGCGCGATCGGTGGCGTGCTGCATCAGCGTGCGCCAGCGCGGCCCCAGCAGCGTCAGCTTGAAACCGTCGCGGCCTTCGGCCTGCGCGTCGGCGCGCATCGCCGCCCGCGCGTCGTCGGGCACGCCGCCCAACCGCTCGGCCCCGACGTAGATCGCGAAGGCGTCGGTGGCGTCCTGCACGTGCTCCTCGAAGCGCTGCGCCAACTCGGCCAGGCGATCCTGGATCCACAGGAAACGCTCGCGCGCGGCCCCTTGGAGGCGCGCGCCCGCGAGCCCGAAGTCGCGCACCGCGTTGGCCAGCGCGCGACGGCGCGGTGCACTCAGCGCCTGCGCGTCGGCATCGATCGCGCGGTACTTGGCGAACAGCCGCGGGTCGGCGCCGAGCCGCGCATAGAAGCCGCTGACGCGGGGCAGGCATTCGTTGTAGGCGGCCCGCAGTGCCGGCGTATCGCACACCTGGTTCAGGTGTCCGACGGTTCCCCACGCGCGCGACAGCCGTTCCAGCGCGGTATCGAGCAGCGCCGACAGCGTTTCGTACTCGGCTGCTACCTCGGGCGCGACGGCACGCTGCAGCGCCGCTTCGGCGTCGCGCAGCAGCGTGCCGATGGCCGGCGCCACATCAGCCGGTGCGATCTGCGCGTAGTCGGGCAGAACCTCGAAGCGCAGCAGAGGGTTGTTCACGATGCGGCCCTTGCGTGCACGCTGCGCGGCCCTTCAGCCCGCCGCGCGTTCGGCTGCTTCGACGGTGTTGACCAGCAGCATCGCGCGGGTCATCGGACCGACGCCGCCAGGCACCGGGGTGATCCAGCCCGCCACCTCGCGCACGGCGGCGAAGTCGACGTCGCCGCAAAGCTTGCCGGCGTCGTCGCGGTTCATGCCGACGTCGATCACGATCGCGCCGGGTTTGACCATGTCGGCGCGCAGCGTGCGGCGGCGGCCCACCGCGGCGACGACGATGTCGGCCTGGCGCGTGTGCGAGGCGAGATCGACGGTGGCGCTGTGGCAGACGGTGACCGTGGCGTTGGCCTGCAACAGCATCAATGCCATCGGCTTGCCCACGGTGTTGGAGCGACCGATCACCACCGCGTGCTTGCCGCGCACCGGCTGAGCGGTGGATTCGATCAGTTTCATGCAGCCGTACGGCGTGCACGCCCTGAAGCCCGGCCGGCCGACCATCAGCGCACCGGCGCTTTGGACGTGAAAGCCGTCGACGTCCTTGGCCGGCGAGAGGGTTTCGATCACCTTGAGCGGGTCGATGTGCCGGGGCAGCGGCATCTGCACCAGGATGCCGTGCACCGCGGGTTCGTCATCGAGCGCGCGCACGCGCGCCAGCAGCGCGGTTTCGCTCATCGTCGCCGGGTAGCGCTCGAGCAGCGATCGCATGCCCACGCCGTCGCAGTCGCTGACCTTGTGCCGGACGTAGACCGCCGAGGCCGGATCGTCGCCGACCAGGATCACCGCCAGGCCCGGGGTCACTCCGCGCGCGCGCAAGGCGCTCACCCGGTGCGCGACCTCGGCGCGGATGCGCGCGGCCAGCGCGTTGCCGTCGATCAGTTGCGCGGTCATCGCGCGCGCACCCCGCGCGGCCGGCGTCGCCGCACGCGGCGCTGCGTGGGCGCGAGGCTCAACCCTTGGCCGATACGGTGGTGGCGCCCAACGCGATCTTCAGCAAGTCGGCGACCGTGTTGGCGTTGAGTTTTTCCATGATGTTGGCGCGGTGCGCCTCCACCGTCTTGATGCTGATGCCCAGGTCATCGGCGATCTGCTTGTTCAGACGTCCGGCGACGATGCGCTCGAGCACCTGGGCCTCGCGCGTGGTCAGGCGCGACAGCAGCGCGTCGCGGCTGGCCTGCTCCTGGTGGTGGCTGAACGACTGGCGCGCCTGTTCGAGCATGCGCTCCACCAGCGGCAGCAGTTCGTCTTCCTTGAAGGGCTTCTCGATGAAATCCATCGCGCCCTTCTTCATCGTGTTGACGGCCATCGGCACGTCGCCGTGCCCGGTGACGAACACCACCGGCAGCGGACTCTTGCGCTCGATCAGGCGCTCCTGCAACTCCAGGCCGCTCATGCCCTCCATCCGGATGTCGGCGATCAGGCAGGCCACTTCACGCGGATCGAAGCGCGACAGGAACGACTCGGCCGAGTCGAAGCACTTGACGCGATAGTCCTTGCCCTCGAGCAGCCACTGCAGCGAGTCGCGCACGGCCTCGTCGTCATCGACCACGTAGACCGTGCCCTTCTTGGGAATCAGGCTCATGAAGATGTGACGGCGGCTGGGTTGTCGGTCGTACCGGCAGCCGTTGCCTCGCTGGCATCGGCCGCGGTACTCGGCTGGGTTTCCACGGGCAGAGAGAAGGCGAACCGGCACCCCGACACCGCGCTGCCATTGTAGAGGTTCTGTGCTCGGATCCGCCCCTGGTGCGACTCCACGATCGAGCGGCACAGCGACAGGCCGATGCCCAGACCCTCTGCCTTGGTGGAGAAGAAGGCCTCGTACAGGCGGCCGATCACCTCGTCGGGCAGGCCGGGTCCGGTGTCGGTGACGCTGAACTCGACGAAGCCGCCTTCCTCGGCCGTGTGTCGCGGCACGACGCGCAATTCGATGAAGCGGCGCGAGGGCGACATCTGCGCGCCATCGACGGCCTCGGCCGCGTTACGCACCAGGTTGAGCAACACCTGCTCGATCAGGATCGGGTCGACCATCAGATCGGGCAGCCGCTGCGCGACGTAGCTGTGGATCGTGACGTTGCGTCGCCGCAGCTCGATGCTCGCCAGCTCGAGCGCGTCTTCGACGATCTGCTGCGCCTGTGCCGGCAAGCGTTGCGGCACGCTCTTGCGCACGAAGGCGCGGATGCGCTGGATGATCTGGCCGGCGCGCTCGGCCTGGCGCGAGGTCTTCTCCAGCGCGGAAACCAGGTCGTCGCGACCGATCGACTCGCTGCGCACGCGCGAGACCATGCCGTTGCAGTAGTTGGTGATCGCGGTCAGCGGCTGGTTCAGCTCGTGCGCCACCGACGAGGCCATCTCGCCCATCGTGACGAGCCGGCTCGACACCTGCGCCTTTTCGGCCTGGTGCGCCATCTGCTCCTCGACCCGGCGCCGCGTGGTGACGTCGGTGGCAATCAGCATCTGCGCCAGGCGGCCGTCGGTCCACTGCAGGTAGCGCGAGCGCACGTCGAACCACTTGTTCAGCGGTTCGATGAACACCTCGCGCGGATCGGCACCGGTCTTGGTCAGCTCCTGGGCGGGCAGACCGGAGAGGCCGTCGACCGCGTCGTCGCCATCGTGCTGGAAGCCCTGGTTGGGCAGGCTGCCGCTGGCCAGCTGCGAATGGCCTCGCGCATCGGCGCCGAACCACAGGCGGTAGGAGCGGTTGGCGAACAGCAGTTCGCCTTGCTGCACCGACAGCACCGACACCGCGGCATCGAGCCCCTCGAGCACGGTGGTGAAGCGCTCGTGCGACGCCGACAACTGGTCGCGGATGCGCTTGGCCTCGGTGATGTTGGTCATCGAGGTCATCCAGCCGGTCTGCTTGCCGCGCGGGTCGACCAGCGGCGAGATGTACATGCGGGCGTCGAACAGCACGCCGTCCTTGCGCATCACGCGCACCTCGATGCCGCCCGCAGGGCTGCGACCCTGCAGTTCCTGCTGCAGCAGGCGCGCGTTCTCCTCGATGCGCTCCTGCGGCCAGTACGGGTACGGCGGCAGGCGGCCGATCAACTCGGGCTCCGAGAAGCCGCTCATCGCGCAGAAGGCCGGGTTCACGTAGGTGATGCGGCCTTCGAGGTCGATCGCGCGCATCCCCGTGAGCATCGAGTTCTCCATCGCCCGGCGGAAGTTGGTCTCCTGCACCAGCGCGCTCTGAATCTGCGCGCGCCGCCGCATGTGGCGCCACGTGCCCAGCAGCATCCACAGCGTCAGTCCCGACAGCGCGAGCACCATCCAGAACAGCGCGTTGCCGATCAGCAGCGCCGATGTGCGGTACCCCGAAGCGCGCAGCACCACGCCGTTGGCCGAGGGCGTCAGCGGCACGTCGTGCACGATCGGTGCCTGCGTCGCCGCGCGCCCGGGCAGCGCCAGCACCGTGCTGTAGAGCACCTGGCCGCTCTCGTCGAGCACCGAGATCGCACGCCGCCGCGCCACCTCGGGCGGCACGAAGTAGCGCAGCAGCGCCTCGATCGAATACTCGACGATCAGCGCCCCGGCGAACACTCCGCCGTTGAGCAGCGGCACGTGGGTCTGGAACACGACGGTGCCCAGTGCGTCTTTGAAGGGCCGTGAGTACACCGGCTGGCGCAGGTCGCGCGCGGCGATGAAGGCCCACTCGGCTTCGCGGTCGCGCGGCTGCGGCCCGAGCAGGCGGCCCTCGCCGAGCCCCAGCGGGTGCGCCTCGGGGAGGGCGAGCGGCGAGGCGTAGCTCGCACGCTTGCGGCGCAGCGCATCGATCCAGGTCAACTGCAACACCTCCGGGCGTGCGGCGCCGAAGGCGTTCGCCAGGCGCTGCGCCTCGTCGGCATCGATCTCCTTGGTCACGATCTGGCGCGCCAACTGCACCAGTTGCTCATGGTTCTCGATCAGATGCAGCCGGATCTGCTGCTGCGCCACCTCGGCGTCACGCTTGACCGATTCGGCCTCACGCTCGAGTTCCTCGTTGCGCAAGGTCCAGAACGCCGACACGATGGCGGCCAGGAACAACAGCACCGACACCAACGGGGCCAGCGTGGCAAAGCGATCCTGGCGCCCGGGAGGCTGGCGTCGCCACCAGCGGCCGATCAGGCGCTGGCCCCACGACGAGGCAGGTGTCACCGGCTGCCGAGGAGCCGAGCGCAGATCCATAGGCGCAGATTATCCGAGGCGGCGGATTCCGCGAGACCATCCAAGCAGATTGCTGATTCCATATCGAGAGATGACGTCGCACTATTTGGAACATGCAGCACCCTGTGACACACTGCGACTCTGAAGCCGCGAGCCAGACCAAGGAGACCGCCATGTCCGCGATGCCCGATTCGGCCTTCGGGGCCGCCGCCAACGACGCCGATGCCCAGGAGACCCGCGAGTGGATCGACGCGCTGCACGCGGTCATCTCGGCCGAAGGATCCGACCGGGCGCACTACCTGCTCGAGCGCCTGATCGACGAGGCACGGCAGGCCGGCATCGACATGCCGTTCTCGGCCAACACGGCCTACATCAACACCATCTCCAGCGACCAGGAGGAGCGCTCGCCGGGCAACATCGAGATCGAGGAGAGGCTGCGCAGCTACATGCGCTGGAACGCGATGGCGATGGTGGTCAAGGCCAATCGCCTGCACCCGGCCGACGGCGGCGACCTCGGCGGCCACATCTCGTCGTTCGCGTCGCTGGCGACGATGTTCGGCACCGGCTTCAATCACTTCTGGCACGCCGAAAGCCAGGGTCACGGCGGCGACCTGATCTACTTCCAGGGCCATAGCTCGCCCGGCATCTACGCGCGTGCGTTCATGGAAGGCCGCATCAGCGAGGATCAATTGGTCCACTTCCGTCAGGAAGTCGACGGCAAGGGCATCTCGAGCTACCCGCACCCCAAGCTGATGCCCGAGTTCTGGCAGTTCCCCACCGTGTCGATGGGGCTGGGCCCGTTGACGTCGATCTACCAGGCGCGCTTCCTCAAGTACCTGCATGCGCGCGGCATCGCCGACACCGCCAACCGCAAGGTCTGGGTCTTCCTCGGCGACGGCGAGATGGACGAACCCGAGAGCCTCGGTGCCATCGGGCTGGCGTCACGCGAGAAGCTCGACAACCTGATCTTCGTCATCAACTGCAATCTGCAGCGCCTCGACGGCCCGGTGCGTGGCAACGGCAAGGTCATTCAGGATCTCGAGAGCGAGTTCCGCGGCGCCGGCTGGAATGTGATCAAGCTGATCTGGGGCGGCTACTGGGATCCGCTGCTCGCGCGCGACCGCGAAGGCATCCTGCGCAAGGTGATGATGGACACGGTCGACGGCGACTACCAGGCGTGCAAGGCGAACGACGGTGCCTTCGTGCGCAAGCACTTCTTCGGCCAGCATCCGAAGGCGCTGGAGATGGTCGCCAAGATGAGCGACGACGACATCTGGCGCCTCAACCGCGGTGGGCACGACCCGCAGAAGGTGTACGCGGCGTTCCACCGCGCCAACGCCCACAGGGGCCAGCCGACCGTGTTGCTGGTGAAGACCGTCAAGGGCTACGGCATGGGCAAGAGCGGGGAGGGCAAGAACACCGCGCACCAGACCAAGAAGCTGGTCGACGAGGACGTCAAGACCTTCCGCGACCGCTTCAACATCCCCGTATCGGATGCGCAGATCGAAGCCGGCATCCCGTTCTACAAGCCCGCCGACGACACGCCGGAGATGAAGTACCTGCACGAACGTCGCCAGGCGCTCGGCGGCTACCTGCCGCACCGGCGCACCAAGGCCGACGAGCACCTGACCGTGCCCGACCTCGACACCTTCAAGGCGGTACTCGACCCCACCGCCGAAGGCCGAGAAATCTCGACGACGCAGGCCTTCGTGCGCGTCCTGACGCAGTTGCTGCGCGACAAGGGCGTAGGTCCGCGCGTGGTGCCGATCGTGGTCGACGAGGCGCGCACCTTCGGCATGGAGGGGTTGTTCCGCCAGATCGGCATCTACAACCCCGCGGGCCAGCTCTACACGCCGGTCGACAAGGACCAGGTGATGTACTACCGCGAGGACAAGGCCGGCCAGATCCTGCAGGAGGGCATCAACGAGGCCGGCGGCATGTGCAGCTGGATCGCCGCGGCGACGTCGTACTCGACGAGCAACCGCATCATGATCCCCTTCTACATCTACTACTCGATGTTCGGCTTCCAGCGCGTGGGCGATCTGGCATGGGCGTCGGGCGACATGCAGGCGCGCGGCTTCCTGCTCGGCGGAACCTCCGGGCGCACCACGCTCAACGGCGAGGGCCTGCAGCACGAGGACGGCCACAGCCAGGTGCTCGCCGGCGTGATCCCCAACTGCGCCAGCTACGACCCGACGTTCGCGCACGAAGTCGGGGTCATCATGCACCACGGCCTGAAGCGCATGGTCGAGCGGCAGGAGAACGTCTTCTACTACCTGACGCTGCTCAACGAGAACTATGCAATGCCCGGACTCATCCCGGGCACCGAGGAGCAGATCGTCAAGGGCATGTACCTGCTGCTCGAAGGCGCCAAGAAGACCCCGCGCGTCAACCTGCTCGGCTCGGGTTCGATCCTGCGCGAGTCGATCGCCGCCAGGGATCTGCTCGAAAGCGAGTGGGGCGTTGCCGCCAACGTCTGGAGCTGTCCGGGCTTCAACGAGCTGGCGCGCGAGGGGCGCGACTGCGATCGCTGGAACCTGTTGCACCCGAACGCCCAGCCGCGGGTGCCGTTCGTCACCCAGCAGCTCGCCAGGCACGCCGGGCCGGTGGTCGCCTCGACCGACTACATCAAGACCTACGTCGACCAGATCCGCGCCTTCATCCCGAAGGGGCGCAGCTACACGGTGCTCGGCACCGATGGCTTCGGCCGCAGCGACTTCCGCAGCAAGCTGCGCGAGCACTTCGAGATCAACCGCCACTACATCGCGGTGGCGGCGTTGAAGGCGCTGGCCGACGAGGGCGCGGTGCCGACCTCCACCGTGAGCGACGCGATCGCGAGGTACCAGATCAAGACCGACAAGATCAACCCGCTGGTCGCCTGAAGAAGAACGCATTCGCTTGAGCGGAGACAACAACCATGGCATTGGTTGAAGTGCGCGTCCCCGACATCGGGGACTTCAAGGACGTGGCCGTCATCGAACTGCTCGTCGGGCCCGGCGATGCGATCAAGGCCGAGCAGAGCCTGGTCACGGTGGAGAGCGACAAGGCGTCGATGGAGATTCCGTCGAGCGCTGCCGGTGTCGTCAAGGAGCTGAAGATCAAGCTCGGCGACAAGGTCAATCAAGGTTCGCTGATTGCCGTGCTCGAGGGTGCGGCGGCTGCCGCGGTGCCGCCGGCGGCTGCACCCGCACCAATGGTCACCGCGCCTGCGGCTGCCGCGGTGACGGCCGCAGCGCAGCCGGCCGCTGCGGCCGCCGGCGGGGTGGCCGAGTTGCGCGTACCCGACATCGGCGACTTCAAGGATGTCGCGGTGATCGAGGTGTTCGTCAAGCCGGGCGACGCGGTCAAGCTCGAACAGAGCCTGGTCACGGTCGAGAGCGACAAGGCTTCGATGGAGATCCCCGCAACGCAAGCCGGTGTGATCAAGGAGGTCAAGGTCAGGCTCGGCGACAAGGTGTCGCGGGGCTCGCTGGTGGCGCTGATCGAGCCTGCCGATGACGCGTCCGCCACCGCAGCCGCACCTGCGCAAGCCCCTGCGGCGGCGCCAGCCGCGCAGGCGGCCACCCCAGTGCGCGCCGC
>DASURM010000547.1:0-5793 GCA_036280035.1 Burkholderiaceae bacterium
GACATGCCACCAGGCGGGCGGCGGCGAGCGCGCCGAGCCGGCCGCGGCGGCGCCCTCGATAATTCGCCCTTCCCGCTCAAATCTTCGCCGGCCCGTGCTCGCGGCCGCCGACCCTGCCCATGCCCGCCGACCTCGCCACGCAGGTGCGCCGCCGCCGCACCTTCGCCATCATCTCGCACCCCGACGCGGGCAAGACCACGCTCACGGAGAAGCTGCTGCTGTTCTCCGGGGCCATCCAGATCGCCGGCTCGGTCAAGGCGCGCAAGGCCGCGCGGCACGCGACGTCCGACTGGATGGAGATCGAGAAGCAGCGCGGCATCTCGGTGGCAAGCTCGGTGATGCAGATGGAGTACCGCGACTGCGTCATCAACCTGCTGGACACGCCCGGCCACCAGGACTTCAGCGAGGACACCTACCGCGTGCTGACCGCGGTCGACGCCGCGCTGATGGTGATCGACGCCGCCAACGGGGTGGAACCGCAGACGCGGCGGCTGCTGCAGGTGTGCCGCGCGCGCAATACGCCGATCCTCACCTTCGTCAACAAGATGGACCGCGAGGTGCGCGAGCCGCTGGAATTGATGGACGAGATCGAGCGCGAGCTGGGCATGGCTGCGGTGCCGTTCACCTGGCCGGTGGGCATGGGCAAGGTGTTCCACGGCGTGATGGATCTCAAGCGCGAGCAGATGCGCGTCTTCGTGCCGGGCGAGGACCGCAACCGCGACGACGACGAGATCCTGCAAGGCCTTGCCAACCCGGCGTATGGCGAGCGCTTCGGCGCGCAGTACGAGCATGCCAGGCACGACATCGAGCTGGTGCGCGAGGCCGCGCCGGCGTTCGACGAGGAGCAGTTTCTCGCGGGCCACCAGACGCCGATGTTCTTCGGCTCGGCGATCAACAACTTCGGCGTGCGCGAGGTGCTCGACGCGCTGGTCGACCTGGCGCCGCCGCCGGGGCCAAAGCCGGCGATGCAGCGCACCGTGCAGCCCGACGAAGCGAAGTTCTCCGGCGTCGTGTTCAAGATCCAGGCCAACATGGACCCGGCGCACCGCGACCGCATCGCGTTCGTCCGCGTGGCGTCGGGTCACTTCGAGCGCGGCATGAGGCTGAAGGTCACGCGCTCGGGCAAGGAGCTGAGGCCCAACACGGTGGTGAGCTTCCTGTCGCAGCGGCGCGAGCTGCTCGACGAGGCGTTCGCCGGCGACATCATCGGCATCCCGAACCACGGCGTGCTGCAGCTCGGCGACACGCTGACCGAGGGCGAGGCGCTGCAGTTCACCGGGCTGCCTTTCTTCGCACCCGAGATGTTCCGCACCGTCGAAGTCGCCGACCCGCTGAAGACCAAGCAGCTCAAGGCCGGCCTCACGCAGCTCGGCGAGGAGGGCGCGATCCAGGTGTTCCGGCCGGTCGCGGGCACGGTGCTGCTACTGGGCGCGGTGGGCCAGCTGCAGTTCGAGGTGGTGGCGCACCGGCTCGAGCACGAGTACGGCTGCAAGGCGCGCATCGCACCGGCGCGCTATTCGATCGCGCGCTGGGTCACCTGCGACGACGCCGATGGCGGCGAGCGCGAGCTGCAGCGCTTCATCGACGGCAACGCGCACCGCATGGCCCACGACGCGGTCGGCGCGCCGACGATCCTGGTGGAGTACGCGCCGGAGCTGCGTGCGATCGAGAGCAACTGGCCGAAGATCAAGTTCCACGCGCTGCGCGAGCACGCGGGGCTGGTGTTCCAGAGGCAGCTCGAAGGTTGACCCGGCTGCTCCGCGGCGCTACTGCGCCCGTGCCGCGCTGCCCTGCAGGTCGTGCGACATCGCGTTGAGCCACACCTTGGCCGACTCCGTCCACCACTGCTGCGCCGACCACCACGCCTGCATCGGTGCGGCAGGCTCGGGCGGGTCGACGAGATCCTGCGCCGAGCCGAACGCGATGCGCCCGTCGCTGGTGACCAGCGGCGCCAGCCACTGTGAGGTGGCCGCCTCGACCTCCTTGAACCACGCCGCCTGCACGTCGAGCAGGCTGGCCGCTAGCTGGTTCGACAGCTGCGCCCAGCGGGTCACCTGCTCGGCGTTGAAGCCCAGCGGAGCGCCTGCCAGCTGTTGCGGCGTGTCGGCGCGCTGGACGTCCTCGGCCCCGGCCTCGAGGTCTCGGCTCAGGTTCTGCCAGGTCTGCTCGCTCGCTTGTTGCATCTGCTGCGCGAACTGCGTCCAGACGGCCGACAGGCTCGGGGGCACCGTCCAGGCCAGGCCGCTGTGATCTCCGCCGTTGGGTTCGGCACTGCTGGCTGGGGTGACCTTGCGCGCCGCCGCTCGACGCGGTGCAGCAGCCTTGCCGCGATGAATCGGCAGTGCGGTGGACTTGCGTGCCATGGCCGTCTCCTGAGCGCGTGCCACAAGCGCGGCACAAGCCCGACCCTAGTCCCGTCGGGCGTGCCCCGCATTGATCTCGCGCAGATATCGACACCGGCGACGCGGGCATCGCTGCGGGCTCTCGGCGGCGGCACATCGCTCGTTGATCCAGCCGAGGCGACACCGCCACTGTTGCCTTGCGGGACACCAATGCCAATCACATCGGCACGAATGCGTGCGCACCGGTTCCGAGTGACGCACGCCTGACCCGAAAGACCGCGCGGCGAGGTACGTCTTGTCTGCCGCACGGGTTCACAGCGCCGCGACGTTCGTGCAGACTCGCCCGCCGGATGACCGCAACACGAACGGCCTCGTTCGAGGGTTTCGGCGAGCAAGACATCCACCTGTTCCGCGAAGGCACCCACGCCCGGCTGTATCGAAAACTGGGGTGCCAGGTTTCGGCGCAGGCCGCGCACTTCGCGTTGTGGGCGCCGAACGCGCAGAGCGTGGCCGTCGTCGGCGACTTCAACGACTGGCGCGACGAGGCGCATCCGGCGCAGCCGCGCGCGGACGGCACCGGCGTCTGGGAGACGCTCGTGCCGGGCGCGCAGCAGGGGCAACGCTACAAGTTCCGCCTGCGCACGCGCAGCGGCGCTCTGCTGGACAAGGCCGATCCGTTCGCGCAGCGCGCCGAACTGCCGCCGGCGACTGCGTCGGTGGTGTGGGACAGCAGCGACTACCCGTGGGGCGACGCGTTGTGGATGCGCGAGCGCGGGCGCCGCAATGCGCTGGACGCACCGATGTCGGTCTACGAGGTGCATCTCGGGTCGTGGCGCCGCGGCACCGCCGGCCTCTTCCTCGACTACCGCGCCGCGGCCCGCGACCTGGCTGCCTACGCAACGGAGCTCGGCTTCACGCACGTGGAGTTGCTGCCGATCATGGAGCACCCGTTCTATGGCTCGTGGGGCTACCAGACCACCGGCTACTTCGCGCCGAGCGCGCGCTACGGCACGCCGCAGGACTTCAAGGCGTTCGTCGACACGCTGCACCAGGCCGGCATCGGCGTGATCCTCGACTGGGTGCCGTCGCACTTTCCGGCCGATGCGCACGGCCTGGCCCAATTCGACGGCACGTACCTCTACGAGCACGCCGATCCGCGGCAGGGGTTCCATCCGGAGTGGAACTCGTCGATCTTCAACTACGGGCGCAACGAAGTGCGCGCGTTCCTGCTGTCCAGCGCGATGTGGTGGCTCGACGAATTCCATGCCGACGGCCTGCGCGTCGACGCGGTGGCCTCGATGCTGTACCTCGACTACTCGCGCAAGCCCGGCGAGTGGATCCCCAACCGCCATGGCGGACGCGAGAACCTCGAAGCCATCGAGTTCCTGCGCTTGCTGAACGAATCGGCCTACCGCGATCACCCCGACGTGCAGATCATCGCCGAGGAATCCACCGCGTGGCCGATGGTCTCGCGGCCGACCTACCTGGGCGGGCTGGGCTTCGGTCTGAAGTGGAACATGGGCTGGATGCACGACACGCTGCAGTACATGCACGAGGATCCGATCCATCGCCGCTGGCACCACGGCGAGCTGACGTTCTCGATGGCCTACGCCTTCAACGAGAACTTCATGCTGCCGCTGTCGCACGACGAGGTGGTGCACGGCAAGGGTTCGTTGTTCGGCAAGATGCCGGGCGACGACTGGCAGCGCGCGGCCAACCTGCGACTGCTGCTGGGGCACATGTGGGCCCATCCGGGCAAGAAGCTGCTGTTCATGGGCGGCGAGTTCGGCCAGCGCCTCGAATGGAACCACGACGCGGTGCTGCAGTGGTCGCTTCTCGAGGCCCCGCTGCACGCCGGTCTGCAGCACTGGGTCGCCGATCTGAACGCGCTGTACCGCAGCCATCCGGCGCTGCACGAGATCGACTTCGCCGCCGATGGCTTCCAATGGGTCGAGCTGCAGAACGCAGAACTCAGCGTGATCGCGTACCTGCGCAAGGCCCGCGACGGCGCCGCGCTGCTGGTGGTTGCCAATTTCACGCCGGTGCCGCGCGAGAACCACCTGGTCGGCGTGCCCCGCCGAGGACACTGGCGCGAACGGTTGAACAGCGATGCCGCCATCTATGGCGGCAGCGGGGTCGGCAACCTCGGCGGCCTGTCGACCGTGCCCGTTTCGCTGCATGGGTACTTCCAGGCGCTGAACCTGCGACTGCCGCCGCTGGGCATCCTGGTGCTCGAGCCCGACGAGGCTGGTGCATGAGCCGACGGGCCGCTCCCAGGGCGAGCTCCGC
The DNA here is from genome assembly GCA_036280035.1 of Burkholderiaceae bacterium. Lineage (GTDB taxonomy): Bacteria > Pseudomonadota > Gammaproteobacteria > Burkholderiales > Burkholderiaceae_C > JAEUPI01. The sequence continues at coordinate 4,632 of DASURM010000547.1, forward strand.
GGCGCCCAGCGCGGAGGTGGCACTGCGTGACGGTCGCGTGCGCGCGGTCGTCGAGCAGGTCGAGCCGAGCGTCGACGGCGGGCGCTTTGCGATCAAGCGGGTGCTCGGCGATCGCGTCGAGGTGTCGGCCGATTGCTTTGCCGACGGCCACGACCTCGTCGCCTGCGCCTTGCACCACAAGCGCCCCGACGAGCCCGAGTGGCGTTCGACGCCGATGGAGGCGATCGGCAACGACCGCTGGGTCGGCGAATTCACCGTCGATGCGCTGGGGGGTTGGCAATATGCCGTGTGCGCATGGGTCGACCCGTTCCTGTCGTGGCAACACGATTTCGAGCGCCGCATCGACCCCGATGACTTGCGCCTGGCTGCGCGCAGCGGCGTCGAGTTGATCGAGCAGGCCGCGCGACGCGCGCGCTCGGGGCCCGACGCCAAGCTGCTGAAGGCGTGGGCACGCGAGTTGCGCGTGGCGCTGGACGGCGCGGCGGCGCCCGAGGAACTCAAGCGCATCGGGCTCGACGGCGCGAGCAGCGCAACCGCGCAGCGCCACCCCGACCAGCGCCACGCGACCACTTCGCCCCCGTTGCCGCTGACGGTGGAACGCGCGCGCGCGCGGTTCTCGTCGTGGTACGAGTTCTTCCCGCGTTCGGCCTCCGACGACCCGCAGCGGCACGGCACGTTCGCCGATTGCGAGGCGCGGTTGCCCTATGTGCAGCGCCTGGGGTTCGACGTCGTCTACTTGCCGCCGATCCACCCGATCGGGCGCGAGCGCCGCAAGGGCCGCAACAACGCGCTCGACGCCGCGCCCGGCGACGTCGGCAGCCCGTGGGCCATCGGCGCCATCGAGGGTGGCCACGAGGCGATCCTCGGCGATCTCGGCACCCTGGAGGACTTTCGCCACCTGCTGCGCCAGGCCGGCGAGCACGGCATCGAGATCGCGCTGGACATCGCGTTCCAATGCGCGCCCGATCACCCATGGGTGCGCGAGCACCCGCAGTGGTTCCGCAAGCGCGCCGACGGTTCGATCCAGTACGCCGAGAACCCGCCGAAGAAGTACCAGGACATCTACCCCTTCGACTTCGGCAGCGCCGATTGGCGCGGGCTGTGGCAGGCGCTGGTCGGGGTGATCGAGTTCTGGGTCGCGCAGGGCGTGCGCATCTTCCGT
>DASURM010000548.1:0-8338 GCA_036280035.1 Burkholderiaceae bacterium
CGCTGGCCGGCGGGCAGCGGCCGGCCGTGCGCATCCAGGCCGACACGCAGGCGCTGGCTGCCAAAGGCATCGGCATCGACACGCTGCGCAGCGCGATCGCCGCGGCCAACGCCAACGGCGCCAAGGGCAGCTTCGACGGCCCCACGCGCGGCTACAACATCAACGCCAACGATCAGCTGGTCACCGCAGCCGACTATCGCGATCTGGTCATCACCTACAAGGACCAGGCACCGGTGCGGCTGTCGGACGTGGCGCACGTGGTCGACGGTGCCGAGAACACGCAGCTCGGCGCCTGGGCGGGTAGCGCGGGCAAGCTGACCGCCGCGGTGATCCTGAACGTGCAGCGCCAGCCCGGCGCCAACGTGATCGCCACCGTCGACGCCATCAAGGCGCAGCTGCCGCAGCTGCGCGCGCAGCTTCCGGCGGCGCTGCAGATGGAGGTGCTGAGCGACCGCACCACCGGCATCCGCGCCTCGGTGATGCACGTGCAGATCGAGTTGGCGCTGGCGGTGCTGATGGTGGTGCTGGTGATCTTCTTCTTCCTGCACAGCGTGCGCGCCACCGTGATCGCCAGCATCGCGGTGCCGATCTCGCTCGTCGGCAGCTGCGGCGTGATGCTGCTGCTCGGCTACAGCCTCAACACGCTGAGCCTGATGGCGCTGACCATCGCCACCGGCTTCGTGGTCGACGACGCGATCGTGATGTTAGAAAACATTTCTCGCCATCTGGAGATGGCGAGAAATGTTTCGGCGCAGGCTAACGCCGGCGAAGCCGGGGTTAAGGGCGCGCAAGCGCCCAGCCGAAGCCAAAACATCCCTGCAGCCGACAGTGGTCGCGCGCAGGCCGACGCGCCAGCGCCCGGCCGCAGCCCCGTGCTACGCGCCGCGATGGCCGGCGCTCAGCAGATCGGCTTCACGATCATCTCGCTCACGGTGTCGCTGGTGGCGGTGCTGATTCCGCTGCTGTTCATGGGCGACGTGGTCGGCCGGCTGTTCCGCGAGTTCGCCGTCACGCTGGCGATCACGATCGTGATCTCGGCGGTGGTGTCGCTGACGCTGGTGCCGATGATGGCGGCACGCTGGCTCGGCGACGCGCGCGACACGCATCGCCTCGGCGCGGCGGTGCAGCGCGGATTCGACCGCCTGATCGCCGGCTACGACCGCTGGCTCGGCGTCGTGCTGCGGCACCAGGGCACGACGCTGCTGGCAGCACTGGCCACCTTGGCGCTGACCGTGCTGCTGTACCTGTGGATTCCCAAGGGTCTGTTCCCGACGCAGGACACCGGCCAGCTCGACGCGCGCGTCGAGGCGGCCGAAGGCGTGTCGTACGCGCGCATGCGCGACCTGCAGCGCGCCGCCGCCGAGGCGATGCTCGCCGACCCGGCGGTGGCGACGCTGGCGTCGTTCGTCGGCGTCGACGCCACCAACAACACCATGCTGCACACCGGCCGCCTGCTGGTGAACCTGGTGCCCAAGGGCCAGCGCGACGATCAGGCCGTCGTGATGCAGCGCCTGCGCGAGCGCGTGGACCGCGTGCCCGGGGTCACGCTGTACCTGCAGCCGACGCAAGACCTGACGATCGACGCCGAGCGCGGCCCCACCGAGTTCCGCGTCTCGCTCGAAGGCGCCGACACCACCACGGTGACCGAGTGGGCACTGAAACTCGTGCAGAGGCTGCACGACGTGCCGGTGCTGCGCCACGCCACCACCGATGCCGGCGCCACCGGCCCGGCCGCCTATGTCGACATCGACCGCGACACCGCGGCGCGGCTGGGCATCAGCGCCAGCGCGATCGACGACGCGCTGTACAGCGCGTTCGGCCAGCGCATCGTGTCGACGATCTTCACCGCCACCAACCAGTACCGCGTGATCCTGGAGTCGCAACCGGGCGTGCTCACCACGACCGACGCGCTGGCCACGCTGCGGCTGCGGGCCGGCAACGGCAGCAGCACGCCGCTGGCGGCCATCGCCACCGTGCGCGAGACGCGGGCGCCGCTGCAAGTGACGCACGTGGGCCAGTACCCGGCCACGACGATCGGCTTCGACACCGCGCCCGGCGTCGCGCTGGGCAAGGCGGTCGACGCGATCCGCCAGGCGGCCAGCGGGATCGGCCTGCCGCCCGGGATGTCGCTGACCTTCCTCGGCGCGGCTGGCGCCTACGAACACTCGCTGGCAAACCAGCTGTGGCTGATCCTGGCGGCGGTGGTGTGCGTCTATATCGTGCTGGGCGTGCTCTACGAGAGCTACATCCACCCGCTGACGATCCTGTCGACGCTGCCGTCGGCGGGTATCGGCGCGCTGCTCGCGCTGATGATCGGCGGCCACGATCTCGGCGTGATCGGCGTCATCGGCATCATCCTGCTGATCGGCATCGTGAAGAAGACCGCGATCATGATGATCGACTTCGCGATCGATGCCGAGCGCCACGAAGGCAAGCCGGCGCTGGAGGCGATCCGCCAGGCGGCGCTGATGCGTTTTCGGCCGATCCTGATGACCACGCTGGCCGCGTTGTTCGCGGCGCTGCCGCTGATGCTCGGCTGGGGCGAAGGCGCCGAGCTGCGGCGGCCGCTCGGGCTGGCGATCTTCGGCGGCCTGGTGGTCAGCCAGTTGCTGACGCTGTTCACGACGCCGGTGGTGTACCTCGCCTTCGACCGGCTGGCCCGGCGGCGCGAGGATCGCAGCCAGGCGCTCGACGCACCATGAACCTGTCGAAGCCGTTCGTCGAACGCCCGGTGGCGACCACGCTGCTGACCATCGGCATCGCGCTGGCCGGCGTGGCGGCGTTCTTCGTGCTGCCGGTGTCGCCGCTGCCGCAGGTGGATTTCCCGACCATCTCGGTCACCGCGCAGCTGCCCGGCGCCAGCCCCGAGACGATGGCCTCGAGCGTCGCCACGCCGCTGGAGCGGCGGCTCGGCGTGATCCCGGGCGTCAACGAGATGACGTCGTCGAGCGTGCCGGGGTCGACGCGCATCACGCTGCAGTTCGACTTGAGCCGCAACATCGACGGCGCGGCGCGCGAGGTGCAGGCCGCGATCAATGCCGCGCGCATCGACCTGCCGGCCACGCTGCGCAACAACCCCACCTATCGCAAGATGAACCCGGCCGACGCGCCGGTGATCATCCTCGCGCTGACCTCGCCCACGCGCACGCCGGGGCAGATCTACGACGCGGTGTCCAACATCGTCAGCCAGCGCATCGCGCAGGTCTCGGGCGTCGGCGACGTCGAGATCGGCGGCAGCTCGCTGTCGGCGGTGCGCGTCGAGCTGCAGCCGCTGGAGATGCAGCGCCTGGGCATCAGCAGCGCCGAGGTGCGTGCCGCGCTGCAGGCGGTCAACGCCAGCCGGCCGCAGGGGGTGCTGCAAGGCGACGAGCAGCGGCTGCAGCTCTACACGCCCAAGCCCGAGCGCCGCGCCTCGGAGTTCGCGCGGCTGGTGGTGGCCTGGCGCGACGGCGCGGCGGTGCGGCTGGGCGACATCGCCCGCGTCGTCGACGGCGTCGAGAACAGCCGCACGCTCGGGCTCGTCAACGGCCAGCCGGCGATCATCGTGCTGGTGACGCGCCAGCCCGGCGCCAACCTGATCGAAACCGTCGACGCGGTGCGCGCGCTGGTGCCCGAGTTGCAGGCGCAGCTGCCGCAGGACATCGAGCTGCGCGTCGCCTCCGACGCCACCAACTCGATCCGCGCCTCGCTGCACGAGGTCGAGATCACGCTGCTGGCCGCGGTCGCGCTGGTGGTCGCGGTGGTGGGGCTGTTCCTCGGCAGCCTGCGCGCGACGATGGTGCCGGCGGTGGCCACCGTGGCGTCGCTGCTGGCGACCTTCGGCGTCATGTACCTGTTCGACTACAGCCTCGACAACCTGAGCCTGATGGCGCTGACGGTGGCCACCGGGTTCGTGGTCGACGATGCGATCGTCGTGCTCGAGAACACCGCGCGCCACATCGAGAACGGCATGAACCGCATGCAGGCGGCGCTGCTCGGCGCGCGCGAGGTCGGCTTCACCGTGCTGTCGATCAGCCTGTCGCTGGTGGCGGTGTTCATTCCGCTGCTGTTCATGGGTGGCCAGATCGGCCGGCTGTTCCGCGAGTTCGCGGTCACGCTGTCGGCCGCGGTGCTGGTGTCGATGGTGCTGTCGTTGACCACCACGCCGATGCTGTGCGCCTGGTGGCTGCGCGGCGGCGGCGCGCTCGATGCGCCCCCGCGCGGGCGGCTAGCGCGCGCCGGCGCGGCGACGTGGGCCTTCGTGCTGCGCAACTACGCGCGCAGCCTCGACTGGGCACTGGCCAACCAGGTGCTGGTGATGGCGATCCTGGTATTCGTGGTCGGGCTCAACGTCTACCTGTTCGTGCACGTGCCCAAGGGCTTCTTCCCGCAGCAGGACTCGGGCCAGATCCGCGGCGGCCTGCAGTCCGACCAGAGCATCTCGACCCAGGCGATGGGCGCCAAGCTCCGCCAGGTGGTCGACATCATCCGCGCCGATCCGGCGGTGGACACCGTGGTCGGCTTCACCGGCGGCGGGCGCGCCGGCGGCGGCTTCCTGTTCGTCAACCTGTTGCCGCGCTCTCAGCGCAAGGAGGGTGCCTTCGCGGTGATCGCGCGGCTGCGCCCGCAGCTGGCGCAGGTGACCGGCCTGCGCGCGTTCCTCAACCCGGTGCAGATCCTGCGCGGCGGCGGGCGCAGCAGCGCCGCCACCTACCAGTACACGCTGAAGTCCGACAACCTGCCCGATCTGCGCCTCTGGGCCGCGCGGCTGGCCGACGAATTGAAGCTCGACGAGCGGCTCGCCGACGTCAACACCGACCAGCAGGACAACGCCGTCGAAGCCTACGTCGACATCGACAAGAACGCCGCCGCGCGCTTCGGCATCACTGCCACCGACATCGACGCCGCGCTGTACGACGCCTTCGGCCAGCGCGCGGTCAGCACGATCTACGGCGACATCAACCAGTACAAGGTGATCATGGAGTGGGGGTCGCGCTACACCCGCGGGCCGACCGCGCTGGCCGACCTCTACGTGCCGGCTCGCGCCCCCGGCGCGGTGGCCGGCGCGTCGGCCAACCCGGGGCAGCGCAACGCGTCGACCGCCTCGCCGCTGAGCACGCAGCCCAACACGATGGTGCCGCTGGCGGCGATCGCGCGCTTCAGCGAAAGCGCCGCGCCGGCGTCGATACAGCACCAGGACACCGAGATCGCGACCACGATCTCGTTCAACCTTGCCGATGGCGTGTCGCTCGGTCAGGCCCAAGAGGCACTGCTGCTGGCGCAGGCGCGCATCGGCATGCCCGTCAACGTGCGCGGCGCGTTCGCCGGCACCGCGCTCAGCTTCCAGCAGGCGCAGGGGCAGCAGCTGTGGCTGATCCTGGCGGCGCTGGCGGTGATCTACATCGTGCTCGGCGTGCTCTACGAGAGCCTGATCCATCCGGTGACGGTGCTGTCGACGTTGCCGTCGGCCGGCGTCGGCGCCGTGCTGGCACTGCTGCTGCTGCGCATGGAGTTCACGGTGATCGCGCTGATCGGCGTCTTCCTGCTGATCGGCATCGTCAAGAAGAATGCGATCCTGATCATCGACTTCGCGCTCGAGGCCGAGCGCTCGCGCGGCCTCGAGCCCATTGCCGCCGTGCGCGAGGCCTGCCTGCTGCGCCTGCGGCCGATCCTGATGACCACGCTGGCCGCCGGCCTGGGCGTGCTGCCGCTGGCGATCGGCTTCGGCGACGGCGCGGAACTGCGCCAGCCGCTGGGCATCGCGATCATCGGCGGCCTGATCGCGAGCCAGTTGCTGACGCTGCTGACGACGCCGGTGGTGTACGTGCTGCTCGACCGGCTGCGCCGCCGCCGGCCCGACGAGTTCGCGCTCAGCCGGGCGGCCGCGACATGAGCCACGGGCGCACATCGATGGTGGCGGCCGGCGCGCTGCTGGCTGCCTGCACGAGTATCGTGCCGCCGTATCAGCGGCCCGAGGTCGCGCTGCAGGCGGTGTCGTTCAAGGAGGCACCGAGCACTCCCGGCTGGAACGAGGCGCAGCCTGCCGACGCGCAGCCGCGCGGGCCGTGGTGGCTGCCGTTCGGCGACCCGACCCTCGACGCGCTGCTGCCACAGGTGGAAGTGTCCAATCAGAGCGTTGCCGCTGCCGTCGCGCGTTATGCAGCGGCGCAGGCGCTGGTGGCGGGCCAGCAGGCGCATCTGTCGCCTCAGGTGCAACTGAGCGCCAATGCCACGCGCTCGGGTGTCGGCATCGCCACCTCCGGTGGGGTGGCCACCGCCGGCGGCGTCTCGATCAGTCCGACGGTCACCACGCTGCGCGTGGCAGCCAATGCCAGCTGGGAACTCGACGTCTGGGGGCGCCTGCGCGCCGGTGTCGAGCAGGCACAGGCTAGCGCGCAGGCCAGCGCGGCCGACCTCGCCGGCGCGAGGCTGTCGGCACAGGCGGCCCTGGCCAGCGCGTATTTCAATCTGCGCGAGGCCGACGCCGAACTGGCACTGCTGCGCGAAACGGTGGCCGCGTTCGAGCGCAGCGCGCAGATCACGAACAACCGCTACGCCGCCGGGCAGGCCGCGCGCACCGACGTGCTGCAGGCCCAGACGCAGCTGGCCAACACGCGCGCCGAGGTCGCCGCGCTGGCGAGCCAGCGCCAGCAGTTCGAGCATGCGATCGCGGTGCTGGTTGGCAAGGCGCCGGCGGACTTCGCGCTCGCTGCCGGCGCGTGGACGCAGACCGTGCCCGAGGTGCCGCCCACCCTGCCGTCGGAGCTGTTGCAGCGGCGCCCCGACATCGCGTCGGCCGAGCGCGCGGTGGCCTCCGCCAACGCCGCGATCGGCGTGGCGCGCGCCGCCTACTACCCGAGCCTCGCGCTGGGCGCCACCGCGGCCACCTCGGGCGTGCGCTTCGTCGACCTGTTCGACGCCGCCAACACGCTGTGGTCGCTCGGGCTGTCGCTGGCCCAGGTGCTGTTCGATGGTGGCGCGCTGGACGCCGCGCTGCGCAACGCCGAGGCCAGCCGCGACGTGACCGTCGCCGTCTACCGCCAGAGCGTGCTCGGCGCGATGCAATCGGTGGAGGATCTGCTGGCGCAGCGCCGCGGCTTGGCCGAGCAGCTGGTGCAGCGCCAGCAGGCCTCGGCTGCGGCCGACCTGACCGAGCAGCAGGTGCTCAACCGCTACCGCGCCGGCCAGGTCGGCTACACCGACGTGGTGACTGCGCAGACCAGCGCGCTGGCCGCGCGCCGCAGCGTGGTGCAACTGCAGGTCGGCCAGCAGAGCAACGCGATCGCACTGGTGCAGGCGCTCGGCGGCGGCTGGCGCGCCGACGCGCAGTGATAGGGCGCGCCGGCGGCGCTGCGGCTGCGCGGAGGCTCGGCCGCTTCGCGTGCAGCGGGCTTCGCTCGAATCAGCTCTCTGCCTCGTCGCGCTGCGCCGGGGCCTCTTGCCGCCCGCGGTCGGACTTGCGCAAGCGCGCCCACAGCCAGGCGGCCAACGAGACCAGCAGCAGCGCCGCAAACATCCAGATCTCGTCGACGTCGAGGGTGGCGAACAGACGCGCCAGCGCGTGCCCCGACCAGTAGCCCACGCCCGCGATGACCAGCGCCCAAGCGATCGCCCCCAGCAGATTGAAGACCAGGAATCGGCGCCACGAAACGCCGCTCATGCCGATCGCGATCGGCCCGGCGATGCGCAGGCCATACAGAAAGCGGATCGACAGGATCACCGGAATGTCGTGCCGTGCGAGCAAGGCACGGGCACGCACCGTGCCCTGCCGCAACGATGGAAAGCGTTCCAGCAGGCTGCGTCCGTAGAGCCGCCCCAGCTGAAAGAAGAGCTGATCGCCCGCGAAGCTCGCCACCGTCGCCACCGCGATCACCAACGGCATCGACAGGTGGCCGCTGCTGGCCGCTGCGCCGGCCAGCAGCAGCACCGTTTCGCCCTCCAGGAAAGTGCCCACCGCCACGGCCGCGTAGCCGTAGCTCTGAATCAACTCGGGGATCGTCAACGCGCAGCTCGATGCGGTCTCGATCGCAGCATACCTGTCGGGCCGAGCGCCGGCAGCGGGCGGATAGCCGCGCTCGGCGGCACCTATGCAACACCGCGCCGGACTTGTCGGGCGCGGGGCTTCAGGCCGGCGCGTGCCAGCCCGCGTCGACCCACAGCTCGCCGCTGACCGCGGCATTGGCCAGCATGAAGCAGATGGCGTCGGCGATCTCGTCGGGCTGGATCAGCCGGCCGAGCTGGGTGAACGGCAGGATGTTGCGGGCCACGTAGTCTTCGCCCATCGCGCGCACCATCGGCGTGTCGGTGAAGCCCGGATGGATCACGCTGCAGCGCACGCCGTGGAACATCGCCTCCTTCA
>DASURM010000549.1:0-2111 GCA_036280035.1 Burkholderiaceae bacterium
ACAAGCACGCGATCTCGACCGTGGTGCCTGGCCGGGCGGTGACCTTCCACACCAACGAAACCCCCGACGCGGCCTGAGCGCTGAAGCGCGCAGCACGAAGGCTGCCCAATGAGCCGCCGGGCCGCCCTCGGGGCGAATTCCGGATCGCTCGGCGCGCGAGAAACCCCTATGAGCGCAGCGACGCGCGGTCTGCCCTTGAATCATGCCCCCGACCTACCGGCCGCCGATGAGTCGGGCGCGATGCGCACGGTGCTGGTCGGCGTCGACTTCGGAGCCGATCCGTCGTTCGACCCCACGCTCGACGAGCTTGCGCAGCTGGCCGAATCGGCGGGCGACCGGCCGGTGGCGCGTGTGGTCGCTCGCCGCAAGGCCCCCGACGCGGCGCTGTTCGTCGGCAGCGGCAAGGCCGACGAGATCAAGGCCCTGGTGGCCGAGCACCGCGCCGCGGGCGTGCTGTTCGACCAGGCGCTGAGTCCGGCTCAGCAGCGCAACCTCGAGCGCCACCTCGGCGTGCAGGTGGCCGACCGCACCGCGCTGATCCTCGAGATCTTCGCGCGCCGCGCCAAGAGCCACGAAGGCAAGCTGCAGGTCGAGTTGGCGCGGCTGCAATACGTGGCCACGCGGCTGGTGCGGCGCTGGAGCCACCTCGAGCGGCAGCGCGGCGGCGCCGGCCTACGCGGTGGCCCGGGCGAAGCGCAGATCGAGCTCGATCGCCGCATGATCGGCGAGCGCATCAAGTCGGTGAAGGCGCGGCTGGCCAAGGTGCAGCGCAATCACGACACGCAGCGCAAGGCGCGCGCCAAGAGCGGTGCGCTGCGCGTGTCGCTGGTGGGCTACACCAACGCCGGCAAGTCGACGCTGTTCAACGCGCTGGTGAAGGCGCGCGTGCACGCCGCCGACCAACTGTTCGCGACGCTCGACACCACCACGCGCTCGCTGTACCTCGAAGGCGTCGGGCAGGCGGTGGCGCTGTCCGACACCGTGGGCTTCATCCGCGACCTGCCGCACAAGCTGGTCGAGGCGTTCCGCGCCACGCTGCAGGAGGCCACGGAGGCCGACCTGCTGCTGCACGTGATCGACGCATCGAGCCCGCATCTGCAGGCGCAGCGCGAGGAGGTCGAGCGCGTGCTGGCCGAGATCGGCGCGCAGGATCTGCCGCAGATCCTCGTCTACAACAAGCTCGACGCGCTGCAGCCGCAGCCGCGCGCGCTGCACGACTGGATCGAGCGCAGCAACGGCGTGCTGGCGCCACGCGTGTTCGTCAGTGCGATCGACGGCACCGGCCTCGACGGCCTGCGCGGGCTGATCGCCGGCGTCGCGCTGGGGCAGCCGTTGCGTCCCGCCACGCCGTCACCCGAGCCCGCCGCGGCGCCTTCGGCGATTGCCGGACAATCCCCCCCTTGCGTCCACCCCTCCCATACCGCATGAGCCCGACCCCAGTTGCCGACCACGAACCCCGCCCTCTGCCGGGCCGGCTCGCACTCGCCTGGCGCTCGGGGCTGGCCTGGTTGCGTGCGCGGCTGCGCGCCGGCTCGTCCATCGTGACAATGGCCGGTCGCAACGACGGCCCGCCCGATCTCGACGAACTCTGGCGCGACTTCAACCGCCGGCTGGGCGGTCTGTTCGGCGGCAAGGGCGGCGGCCGCCGCGGCGGCCAGCCCGAAGGCGGCGGCGGCCCGTCGTTCCAGCCGCCCGACATGAAGAGTGCGGGCATCGGCATCGGCCTGATCGCGCTGGTGGTGCTGCTGGTATGGCTGGGCAGCGGCTTCTTCATCGTGCAGGAAGGCCAGCAGGCGGTGGTCACCACCTTCGGCAAGTACAGCTACACCACCGACGCCGGCTTCCAGTGGCGGTTCCCGTATCCGATCCAGAACAACGAGACGGTGTCGGTGACGCAGTTGCGCTCCAAGGAGATCGGCCGCAACACCGTGGGGCAGGCCACCGGCCTGCGCGATTCGTCGATGCTGACGCAGGACGAGAACATCGTCGACATCCGCTTCACGGTGCAGTACCGACTGAAGGACGCGCGCGAATATCTGTTCGAGAACCGCGACCCCGACGCCGCGGTCGAGCAGGCCGCCGAATCGGCGGTGCGCGAGGTGGTCGGCCGC
>DASURM010000550.1:0-2622 GCA_036280035.1 Burkholderiaceae bacterium
CAAGCAGCACTTCGGCTTCCCGTTCTGCCACCAGGGCAACATCCCCGATCCGGAGTTCGGCTGGGGCAAGTCGTGTGCCGACTTCGTCAAGCCCGCGGCGCTCCTGGGGCCGCACGCCGGCTCGCTCGGCCTGAAGTTCTACACCGGCAAGATGTTCCCGGCCAAGTACCAAGGCGCGATGTTCATCGCCAAGCACGGGCCGTGGAACCGCACGCAGAAGTACAACGGCGTGTTCGTTGCGTGGTCCGACGGCAAGGGCGGCGCGAAGGTCGAGCCGTTCATGACCGGCTTCGTCGAGAACAACGAGTACCTCGGCCGGCCGGTCGACTTCCTGGTCATGAAGGACGGCTCGCTGCTGGTCAGCGACGACCACGCCGGGGCCATCTACCGCATCAGCTACGGCAAGTGATGCGACGCCGGCGCGGCCTTGCGTTGTGCACGGCCGCGCTGGTCTGCGCTGCGCTCCTTTGCGCGGCCCACGCGCAGACGCCCAGGAAGCCGAAGGCCGGCGCGCAATCGGCACGCGCGTCGGCCGCGGCGGCCTCGGCCGCCGAGCGCGCCGCCGGCTATGCGCAGCGTTTCTCCGCCGTGTGCGTCACCTGCCACGGCCCCGGCGGGCGCAGCGAGCAGGCGGGCGTGCCCGTGCTGGCGGGGCAGCACAGCTTCTATGCGATCACGCAGTTGTTCCTGTTCCGCGAAGGCCGGCGCAACAACCCGGCGATGTCCGACGTGGCCAAGACGATGACCGATGCCGACCTGCGCGGCTTCTCCGAGCACATCGGCACCTTGCCGCCGGCGCCGGCCGCGCCGCAGCCGCCTGCACCCGACGCGGCGCTCATGAAGAAGGGCGCCGACCTGGCGCGGCAACACAAATGCGTGTTCTGCCATGGCAGCGATTTCGCCGGAGGCCAGCAGGTACCGCGCATCGCGGGCCAGCGCGAGGAGTACCTGCGCGACACGCTGCACGGCTTTCGCACCGGCAAGCGCCCGGGCTACACGCAGGCGATGATCGGCGCACTGGCGACGGTGCCTGCCGAGGATCTCGACACCCTCGCCTACTACGCGGCGCACTTTCCCGCCGCCACAGCCAGCGCACCGGCGGGCCGGTGAATGGCGCCATCGGCAGCGCTGCCCGCTGCCGGGCGGCACAATGGCCGTGCTCCCCTCACATCGGGCCCGAAGACACGATGGCGATCTACAGCATCGACGGCCACGCGCCGACCCTCGCGAACGACGTCTTCGTGGTCGACAACGCCACGGTGATCGGCCGCGTGACGCTCGAGGCCGGCACCAGCGTCTGGTTCAACGCCGTGCTGCGCGCCGACGGCGACCGCATCGTGGTCGGCGAGCGCAGCAACGTGCAGGACGGCGCGGTGCTGCACGTCGACCCGGGCTTCCCGCTGACGATCGGCGCACGCGTCTCGGTGGGCCACCAGGCGATGCTGCACGGCTGCACCATCGGCGCCGGCTCGCTGATCGGCATCAAGGCGGTGGTGCTCAACGGGGCGGTCATCGGCGAGCAGTGCCAGGTCGGCGCCGGCGCCGTCGTCACCGAGGGCAAGCGCTTCCCGCCGCGCACGCTGCTGCTCGGCGCGCCGGCCAGGGTGGCGCGCGAGCTGACCGACAAGGATCTGGCGCTGCTCGAGTCGGCGGCGAGGAACTACATGCGCCGCGCGGCGCTGTACCGCGAGTCGCTGCGGCGCGTGGACACGTCTGCGCCACCCGCGCTGGCTTCCCACGGAGAAATCTGATGGCCGATCTGTTCGACAACCCGATGGGTCTGATGGGGTTCGAGTTCGTCGAGTTCGCCTCGCCGACCTCGAACGTGCTCGAGCCGCTGTTCGAGAAGCTCGGCTTCACGTTGGCGGCACGCCACCGCAGCAAGGACGTGCTGCTGTACCGCCAGGGCGACATCAACTTCATCGTCAACCGCGAGCCCAGGAGCCAGGCCGGATACTTCGCCGCCGAGCACGGGCCGAGCGCGTGCGGGCTGGCGTTTCGCGTCAATGATTCGCACAAGGCGTACGCGCGCGCGCTCGAGCTGGGCGCGCAGCCGATCGAGATGCCCACCGGGCCGATGGAGCTGCGGCTGCCGGCGATCAAGGGCATCGGCGGCGCCCCGCTGTACCTGATCGACCGCTTTGATGACAGCCCCCAAGCCCCCCAAGGGGGCGGGCCGGCTTCGGGCGGCCGGGCGCCGGCCCGTGACGGCAAGAGCATCTACGACATCGATTTCGAGTGGGTCGACGGCGTGCCGCGCCGCCCGATCGGGCACGGGCTGAAGATCGTCGACCACCTGACGCACAACGTCTACCGCGGCCGCATGGCGTTCTGGGCGCAGTTCTACGAGCGGCTGTTCAACTTCCGCGAGATCCGCTACTTCGACATCCAGGGCGAGTACACCGGCCTGACCAGCAAGGCGATGACAGCGCCCGACGGCAAGATCCGCATCCCGCTCAACGAGGAGGCCGGCAAGGGCGGCAGCGGGCAGATCGAAGAGTTCCTGATGAAGTTCAACGGCGAGGGCATCCAGCACGTGGCGCTGCTCACCGACGACATCTTCGCCACCATCGACAAGCTCGCGCTGGCCGGCGTCCCGCTGATGAGCGCGCCCAACGACGT
>DASURM010000551.1:0-8225 GCA_036280035.1 Burkholderiaceae bacterium
GAGGCGCCCTTCGACCTCGACGCGCAAGCCGGCGGCCAGCGGGCCGCCCTCGATCCGCGCCGCGCTGGCATCGACGTTGATCCCGCCGACGGCGAAGCTGGCGACCGAGGTGAATGCGGTGATGACGCCGCGAGCCTTGGCCTGGTCCCGGTCGCCGCCTTGGCCGGTGCCGCCGATCGCTTGCACTACCCAGCGGCCCTGGCCGTCGCGCGCAACACCGACGACGACGCGCACGAACGCGCCGTTGCGCAGTTCACCGACGCCGCCGACGGCGCTGGGATAGCTGAAGGGTTGGCCGCCGAGTTCGAACGTGCGCGCCGAAGTGTCGAGCGCAACGACGGTACCGAGAAACTTGAACGATTCGGCATCGTCGTCCGGTTCGATGCGCGTGGCCACGATCTCGGCCGCCCCCACGTAGCCGTTCACCTCGACCACGCGGCCGGTCGCGATGCCGGCGATGCCGCCGACGAAGTCGTCGTCGAACACGGTGCCGCCGTTGACACGCACGGTCAGGCCGTTGACGACCAGATGGTCGGCTGCCACCGAGTCGACGCGCCCGGCCAACGCGCTGACGATGCGCACCCGCAACGCGCGGGCCGCGCCGGCAACGATTGGATCGCTGTCGACCTCGACCATCGTGCCCAGGCGCAACTCGCCGCGGCTGCGGCCGCTGCCGTCGTCGCCCTCGATGCGTGCCGCACTGTCGTCGAAATGGATGCCGTCGACGATGATCGAGCCGAAGCCGGTGATCGGCCCCGACGCGAACGCGCCGGTACCGCCGGTGCCTACCCCGCCGCCGCAGGCGACCAGCAGCGCCAGTGCCGCCAGCCACCCGGTCGCTGCGCGCCAGAACCCGCCGCGTCGTCCCATCACTGCCTCCTCGTCTTACGGGGCCGCGCCACAGGCGTCGGCCTTGCCGCGTCCTCGTCGAAGGTATAGAGACCCAGGCGCAGACGATGCGTGGCGCCGTCCTGCGCCTGGTCGCGCTCGACCTTGGCTTCCAGTGCGGGTACGAGCGAGGCGAGCAAACCCTTCCATAGCTCGCCGACTTGCTGCCACGCCTCGCGCACCGAGGCGTCGCTGAGCCCATCGGCGAAGACGGCCTGCTCGAAGTGGCGGCGGCCATCGCCGAGCACGTTGCTCACGGCGCCCGACAGGTGATCGCCGACGTTGTGAGCGAGGTACTCCAGCATTCGCACGCGGTCGCCACGCGGCACGAAAGCGTCGCGCACCAGCGCGACGGTGTCGCGCTTGCCGTCGTGCACCGCCAGTTGCAGGCGCACCAACTCGTCGAGCAGGCTGCGTGGATGGACGTCGCGGGTGACCGCTTGCGCCAGCGAATCGAAGCTCGGCGCCGGCCCCTGGCGCTTGAGCACCCTGGGGGCACCGCGCCGGTCACGGTATCGCGCGTTGCTCATCCAGTGCGCGAACACCTCGCTGGCCAGCGAGCGCCGCGGCAGCGGCGTCTGCGCGTCGCGCAACACCCCGAGCAGGCGGGTCACCTCGCGCCGGTTGATACCGGTGGCGGTGGCCAGCCGGCTGACCTTGCGATGCGCCAGCAGGTCGGGGTGCACGGCGTCGGCCGCGCCGATGAACGCGCGCCGAAGCAACTCTTCGACGGCGGCATACGGCAGCCCTCGCTGCACGGCCAGCGTGGCCAGGGGCTCCAGCACCCTGCGAAGGGCGGCCAACAGAGCCTCCTGTTCGTCGTTGAAGGCCGGTGGCCCGCTGGCTGTCATGCAACGGAAACGTCGGATCGAGACGGCGATGCTAGCCGCTGAAGCAGCCGCACCGCCGGCCTCGCCGGCACTCGCCGCGGATCACTCGAAATCGACCTTCACGGCCTCCAACGTCACGCCGTCGGTGGCCAGCCGCCCCTTGACCTCGACCTGCTTGCCGTCGGCGAGATCCGACACGCTGCCATCGTCGAACGTGGTGCCGGCGCTGTAGTGCACCCTCACCCCGCGCACGACGAAGGTCTGCGCCGTGGTGTCGAGCGCGCCGACGGTGCCGTGCAACTCGTTGAGGCGGTCGTCGTCGCCGCGGTGGTGGTCCTCGAGTTCCACCTCGCTGGCCACCAGCACGCCGTCGACGATCGCGCCTTCGACCTCGACCTCGGCGCCGAGCACGATGCCCGCGGTGCCGTCGGAGAACGCCGTGCCGGCGCCGGTGGTCACCGGCAGGCCGTTGACGCTGAACGACGTGAGGTCGGTGAACGCGGTGACGATGCCGCGCACCTCGGCCTCGGCATGGTCTTCGACCTTGCGTACGCCGCTGCGGATGGTCACCGCCTGCCAGACGCCTGCGATCGCGACGGTCTGCAGGCGCACGCGAACGCGTGCCCCATCGGCGAAATTAGGCGGCAGGTCAGCCGAGGCGATCGCCGCGTAGGAGATCGTCGCGCCGCCGATGTCGAAGGTCTTGGCGGTGGCGTCAAGGTTCGACACCAGCCCGCGCAGGCGGAAGAAGTTGACGCGGTCTTCCTTCTCGATGCGCTTGGCGATGTAGTGGCCGTTGGCGGCGTTGAACTGCGCATGCACCTCGACGAGGTCGCCCAGCGCGAGGGCGGGCAAGCCGCCGGCCAGGCTGTCGTCGAACACTGTGGTGTCGGTCACCTCGACCGTCTGCCCGAGCACGGTCAATTGTCTGGCCGCGGGGTCGATCGCCTCGACGGGGCCGACGATCTCTGCGCCGAACCGGATGTGCCGCGCGTGCGCGCGGCGGCCGGAGGAGTTGGTCTGCACGCGGTCGCTCAGCACCTCGACCGTCATGCCGAGCCTGAGGTCGTTGCTGGCATGCGGCGTGTCGTCGTCGTCGACCACCTGCGCGCCGCTGTCGTCGAAGCGCACCCCGTCGACGATGATCGAACCGAATCCGGTGATCGTGCCGATGGTCAAGGCGCTGCCGGCGCTGTCGTCTCCACCGCCGCCACCGCCGCCACCGCAGCCGATTGCCAGCACGGCGGCCGCCAACCAGGCCAGCGCGTTGCGCGCCAGCCGGCCCGAGAAGAATGGAATCGTGCGCATGGTTGCTCCTCCACGTGCCGTCGCCGGCCCCGTTGCCGGCACGAATATGTGCAAATTGCACATCAGTGTACGCAGCCCTGATCCGGTGTCATCCCCGCAATCGCAACCAGATGCATCGGCGCGCCGCGCCGCTGGGTCGCGCACCTCGGGATGGACGCGTTCGACAGCGACCTCGCGTCGCTGCGGGTCGGCCGGAACACGAACGGCTGCAGCGGGAATTGCGCCGCCGAGTGGACGTGCAGCCTGGCCTGAGCCCGCGGCCCCAGGCCGCGCAACGCCCGCCAGCCTACGGCCTGGCGTCGGCCGGCTCGCCGCGATCGAGCACGATCAGCCAGCGGCCGTCGGGCTCGCGGCGCCACAGCGAGCGAAAGCGCGCGATCACCTTGCCATCGGGCGCGCGCACCGGGCCGGTGGAGGTGGCGAGCGTGCCGTCGCCGATCACCACCACCGCGTCGGGCTCCCAGGCGAACGGCGCCTGCGCGCCGTCGTAGAAGCGCCGCCACGCCTGCACCACCGCCGCGCTGCCGCGCAGCACCTGAGTGCCCGACCAGAACACGGTGTGCGGCGACAGGAAGCGCTCGAATCCGGTCAGGTCGCGCTGCGCCATCGTGCGCGCGAAGGCCAGTTCGGTGTCCCACACCTCGCGCTGCAAGGCGTCGAGATCGATGCCGTTCTGCGCCACCGCCGGCATGGCACAAAGCGGCGCTGCGGCGGCGAGCACGGTGCGGCGGTTCATCGCGGCCAGTGTAGGCGAGCGCATGCGCGGGGCCGACACAGCAAGGCGTTGGCACAGAATCGCGCCATGCCTGGCCACGCCGCGCGGCGCTGGATCGCCCACCTCGACATGGACGCGTTCTACGCGTCGGTGGAACTGCTGCGCTACCCCGAGCTGGCCGGCCAGCCGGTGGTCATCGGTGGCGGCCGGCGCCACCAGCCGACCCAGCGCGCCGACGGCACGCGCGAGTTCGCCACGCTGGCCGGCTACAAGGGGCGCGGCGTCATCACCACCGCCACCTACGCGGCGCGCGACTACGGCGTGCGCTCGGGCATGGGGCTGATGAAGGCGGCGCTGCTGGCGCCGCAGGCGGTACTGCTGCCGGTGGACCACGACGAGTACAAGCGCTTTTCGCGCCGCTTCAAGGCCGCGGTGGCCGAGGTGGCGCCGTGCATCGAGGACCGCGGCATCGACGAGATCTACATCGACC
This sequence comes from Burkholderiaceae bacterium, assembly GCA_036280035.1. Classification (GTDB taxonomy): domain Bacteria; phylum Pseudomonadota; class Gammaproteobacteria; order Burkholderiales; family Burkholderiaceae_C; genus JAEUPI01. The sequence goes on from DASURM010000551.1 coordinate 4,232, forward strand.
TCACAGATCTGCCCGGCGCGCAGGACGCCGTCGGCCACGACCGCTTCGGCGGCGTGCGCGCGATCGCGCTCGAGATCAAGAACAACGTGCGCCGCGCCACCGGCCTCAGCTGCTCGATCGGGCTGACGCCGAACAAGCTGCTGTCGAAGATCGCCTCCGACCTCGACAAGCCCGACGGCCTGACGCTGATCACGCTGGACGATGTGCCGCGGCAGATCTGGCCGCTGCCGGTGCGCCGCATCAACGGCATCGGGCCGAAGGCCGCGCTGAAGCTGGCGGCGCTGGGCATCACGCGCGTCGGCGAACTGGCCGAGCGCGATGCGGCGTTTCTGGTCGAGCAGTTCGGTCGCAGCTACGGCCGCTGGCTGCACGATGCATCGCACGGCATCGACGAGCGCGCCGTGGTCACCGTCAGCGAGCCGGTGTCGATGAGCCGCGAGACCACCTTCGAGCGCGACCTGCACGCCCGCGCCGATCGCGCCGAGCTGTCGCGCGTGTTCACCGAACTCGCGGACCACGTGGCGCGCGACCTGCAGCGCGCGGGCTACGCCGGCCGCACCATCGGCATCAAGCTGCGCTTCGACGACTTCAAGACCGTGACGCGCGACCTCACGCTGCCGCACCCGGTGAACGACCTGGCGGCGATCCGCCACGCCGCCGGCCAGTGCCTCAAGCGCGTGGACCTGACGCGGCGCATCCGCCTGCTCGGCGTGCGTGCCGCCACGCTGGTGCGCACGCGCGACCTGCCGGCTGCACCGGCGCACGCAGCCGAGCCCGAGAGGGAGTTGTTCGGCGGCGCTCGTTGATCCCGCGGCTCCCGCTCGCTACGCCTCGCAGTTCACCACGCGCAGCCCGAGGTGCTTCGCGAAGGCGTCGAAGTCACGATCGCTGTGAAGCAGCCGCAGGCCATCGGTCAGGCAACGAGTCGCGATGAGGACGTCGATCGTCCCGCGAACGGTCACGCCGGCGCTGCGCAGCCGGCGATGGTTGCGAGCGGCCTCGATTGCCAGGTCGACGCCACCAATGTTCACCTGATGGAGTCGACCCAGCAGGCGTCTGGCCTCGTTGAAACCCCTGTCGTCCTTGAAGCCTTGCAGGACTTCGGCGAGGATCAGATCGCCGACCACCAGCTCTTCGGCCCCGAGGTTCCTATCGAGCCACTCGGCTTGCAGCGACGGCTTGTTGCGAAAGAAGTCGATCCATACGCTCGAGTCGACAAGGATCACTTGTCGCGCCTCATGGCGTCGAGGTCACCCACCCACGGGTACTTGCCACGCAGCCTGCGCAGATCGGTTTGCTGCCTCAGGCGAAGCAGCGTCCGCAGCCCCTGCTCGACCGCCTCTCGTTTGGTCTTGATGCCCGTTGCCTTGAGGGTAGCCGCCATCAGCTTGTCGTCGATCACGATGTTGGTACGCATGGTGTATGAGTCAATGAATCGATACACATCGTAGCTCCAGCCATGGGCCACGGCAACCGGGCGCGCTGCACGACGATGGCGCTCACGACCCGCCGCGCGCTGGGGGGTACCTGAGCCAAGCCCGCGCGCTGTCTGCATTTGCGGCATCCTTCGCCCCCATGAGTACCCCCCATGACCTGCTGATCCGCGGTGGCACCGTCGTCGACGGCACCAAGGCGCCGCGCTTCGACGCCGACATCGCGATCCGCGACGGCCGCATCGCGGCGATCGGCGACCTCGCCGGCGCCACCGCGAAGCGCGTGATCGACGCCAGCGGCCGCATCGTCGCCCCCGGCTTCATCGACTCGCACACGCACGACGACCAGGCGCTGCTGAGCCAGGCGACGCTGCCGTTCAAGGTCTCGCAGGGCGTGACCACCGTGGTGGCCGGCAACTGCGGCATCAGCGCGGCGCCGCTGCGCGACGACATGGAGCTGCCGATGCCGCTGGCGCTGATCGATGCACCGAAAGGCGAGCGCCACGGCACGTTCAGCTCGTACCTCGATGCGCTGCGCGCGCGGCCGGCGTCGGTGAACGTGGCGGCGATGGTCGGGCACTCGACGCTGCGCGCGCTGGTGATGACCGACCTCGACCGGCCCGCCGACGAGGCCGAGATCGCGGCGATGCGCGCGCACGTCGAAGAGGCCCTGCAGGCCGGCGCGATCGGCCTGTCGACCGGCACCTTCTACCCGCCGGCCGCGCACGCCACCACCGAGGAGATCATCGAGGTCGGCCGGCCGCTGTCGGCGCACAAGGCGCTGTACGTGACCCACATGCGCGACGAGGCCGACCGCGTGATCGAGGCGCTGGAGGAAACCTTCCGCATCGGCCGCGCGCTCGACGTGCCGGTGGTGGTGTCGCACCACAAGGTGCAGAACGCGCGCAACCACGGCCGTTCGACGGAGACGCTGGCGTATATCCAGGGGCAGATGCAGCACCAGTGCATCGGCCTCGACTGCTACCCGTACACCGCGGGCTCGACGATGATCCGCACCGACCGCGGCATGCTCGATGCGCGCATCCTGATCGCCTCGAGCGAACCGCACCCCGAGATGGCCGGCCGCGACCTGTTGGACATCGCCGCGCAGTGGGGCGTGTCGGGGGCCGAGGCCGCGCAACGGCTGCAGCCGGGCACGGCGATCTACTTCACGATGGACGAGGCCGACGTGCGGCGCATCCTGGCGTTCGACCACACGATGATCGGCTCCGACGGCATCCCGGTGGGCAACAAGCCGCACCCGCGGCTGTGGGGCACGTTCCCGCGCGTGCTCGGCCACTACTGCCGCGACCTCGGGCTGTTCCCGCTCGAGACCGCGGTCTGGAAGATGACCGGCCTGACCGCGCGCACCTTCGGCCTGCGCGAGCGCGGCAGCCTGCTGCCCGGGCACCACGCCGACGTGGCGATCTTCGACGCCGCCACCGTCCGCGACGCCGCCGACTACGCACGCCCGACGCTGCCGGCGCACGGCATCGCCAGCGTGATTGTCAACGGCGCGCTCACCTGGCACGACGGCGCGCACACCGGCGCCCGCGCGGGCCAGGTGATCACGCGCGGCGAGGCCGGCGCGTAAGCAGGCCGCCAAGGCCGGCGCTTCAGGCCAGCCGCCCGGGCCGGCGCTTCAGGCGCGCCGCGTCGGCAGCCGCCACAGCCACACGGCCGTTGCCGCGCACAGCACCAGCGGCGCCCACACCACGCGCGGCGGCAGCGTGAATGCGGCCCAGGTGCAGCCCAGCGTCATCATCGCCCACGCCAGCTGCTTGGCCCGCCACGGCACGGCGTGATGCTCGCGCCAGTCGTGCACGATCGGGCCGAGCCGCGGATGCGCGAGCAGCCAGCGCTCGCAGCGGGTGCTGCCGCGCGCGAAGCAAAACGCCGCCAGCAGCACGAACGGCGTGGTCGGCAGCAGCGGCACGAACACGCCGACGATGCCGGTGACGAGCATCGCCGCGCCTGCCGCGGCCCACAGCAGCCGCTGCCACAGCGGGGATCGCGGCAAGGACGACTCAGGCATGCCCGCATGCTAGCGGCTGCACGGCTGCCGTAGCATGCGCATAGGAGGAGAGCACGATGCCCGTGATTACCAACATCGAAGACCTGCGCGTGCTGGCCAGAAAGCGCGTGCCGCGCATGTTCTACGACTACGCCGACACCGGCTCGTGGACCGAAAGCACCTACCGCGCCAACGAATCGGACTTTCAGAAGATCAAGCTGCGCCAGCGCGTGGCGGTGAACCTCGAAGGCCGCAGCACGGCGACGAAGATGGTCGGCGTCGACGTGGCGATGCCGGTGGCGATCGCGCCGGTGGGCCTCACCGGCATGCAGCACGCCGACGGCGAGATCCTGGCGGCCAAGGCGGCCGAGGCGTTCGGCATCCCGTTCACGCTGAGCACGATGAGCATCTGCTCGATCGAGGACATCGCGGTGCATACCCGCAAGCCGTTCTGGTTTCAGCTCTACGTGATGCGCGACCGCGGCTTCATCGAGAGGCTGATCGACCGCGCCAAGGCGGCGAACTGCGGCGCGCTGGTGCTGACCTT
>DASURM010000552.1:0-16240 GCA_036280035.1 Burkholderiaceae bacterium
CAGCACCATGCCGAACAGCGTCAGGGTGTTGATGGAATAGCCGAGCGCGAGCAGGCCGGCGAAGGTGCCGATCAGCGACACCGGCACTGCCACCACCGGAATGAGCGTGGCGCGCCAGTTCTGCAGGAACAGGTAGACGACGAGGATCACCAGGATCATCGCCTCGGCCAGCGTCTTGACCACCTCTTCGATCGACACCTTGACGAAGCGCGTGGTGTCGTACGGCACCGAGTAGACGATGCCCTTCGGGAAGCTCTTGCTCAACCCGGCCACCGTGCGGTCGACCTCCTTGCCGACGTCGAGCGCGTTGGCGCCCGGCTGCAGGAACACGCCCACCAGGGTGGCGGCCTTGCCGTTGATGCGGCCGATGAAGTCGTAGTCCTTCGAGCCCAGCTCGACGCGCGCCACGTCCTTCAGCCGCAGCGTGCTGCCGTCGGGGTTGGCGCGCACGATGATCTCTTCGAACTGCTTCGGCTCCGACAGTCGGCCCTGCGCGGTGATGGTGTAGACCATCTCCTGCGGGCCGCCGGTGGGCGCCTGGCCCACCTTGCCGGCCGCGAACTGCGCGTTCTGCTCGTTGATCGCGCGTGCGATGTCGGAGGTGGTGAGCTTGAGCTGCGCCATGCGATCGGGCTCGAGCCAGATGCGCATCGCGTAGTCCTTGGCACCGAATATCTGCACGTTGGTGGTGCCCGGCACGCGCTTGAGGTGGTCGAGCACGTTCAGCGTCACGTAGTTGCTGATCGTCAGGTCGTCCTGGCTGCCGTCGTCGGAGTAGAACGCCAGCACCTGCAGGAACGCCGAACTGCCCTTCTCCACCGTGACGCCCTGGCGGCGCACCTCCAGCGGCAGCCGGGTCTCGGCCTGCTTGACGCGGTTGTTCACCAGCTGTGCCGCGTTGTCGACATCGGTGCCGATGTCGAACGTGACCTGGATCTGCACCACGCCGTTGGACGACGAGGTCGAGCCCATGTAGATCATGTGCTCGACGCCGTTGATCGCGTTCTCGAGCGGCGCGGCCACGGTCTGCTCGATCACCTCGGCGCTGGCGCCGGGGTAGATGGCGGTGACCGTCACCACCGGCGGTGCGATCTCGGGGTATTGCGCGATCGGCAGCGAGCGCGTGGCCGAGAGGCCCGCGATCACGATGAAGATCGCCAGCACGGCCGCGAAGATCGGCCGGTCGATGAAGAAGCGCGAGAACATGGTTGGGCTCCTCGCCGGTCACTTGGTCGTGGTCTTCGACGGCGCACCAGCCTCCGCCACCTTGCGGCCGGCCGGCGCGGCGCCGCCGGCGCGACCCTGAGGCGCGCTGGCAGCACCGGCGCCCGCCTGCGCCACCACGATCGGTGCGCCGGGGAAGAAGATGCGCGCCATGCCGTCGACGATCACCGGGTCGCCTTCGGCGAGGCCTGCGGTGATGACCCAGCGGTCGCCCACCTGCTCGCCCACCTGCACCGGCTTGGGCAGCGCCTTGCTGTCGGCCGCGACGTAGACGAACTTGCCCTGCGGCCCTTCGAGCACCGCGCGCGTCGGCACCAGCATGGCGTGCGGCATCGTGGCGCCGGTGAGGCGCACGCGAACGAACTGGCCGGGCTTCAGCACGCCGTCGGGGTTCGGCACCTCGGCCTCGGCTTCCACCGTGCCGGTGCTTCCCGACACCCGCGTGTCGCTGAACAGCAGCTTGCCCTTGCGCGGGTAGACGCTGCCGTCGGCGAGCTTGACCTCGACCGTGAAGGCCTCGTTCGCCGGCAGCCGCAACTGGCCCGCGGCGACCTCGGCGCGCCACTTCAACTGATCGGTTTCGGCGATGCCGAAGCGCACCTTCACCGGGTCGGTCTGCGTCAGCGTGGTCAGCAGCGTGCCGGGGCCGGCCACCAGCGTGCCCTCGCTCACCTGCGAGCGCCCCACCGCACCGGCCAGCGGCGCCTCGACGCGCGTGTAGTCGAGGTTCAGCGCCGCCTCGGCGCGCCGCGCCTGGGTGCCCTTAAGGTCAGCGCGCGCCACGGCCTCGGCCGACGCCGCATCGTCGTATTCGCGCTGGCTCACCGCGCGTGCCTCCCACAGCGGCTTCAGGCGATTCAACGTGCGCGTGGCCTGCCCGAGCTTGGCGTCGGCCGATGCCACGTCGGCATCGGCCTTGGCCAGCGCCACCTGAAACGGCACCGGGTCGATGGTGTACAGCGACTGGCCCTTGCGGACCGTGCCGCCTTCGGAGAAGTTGCGCTTCAGCAGGATGCCCGAGACGCGCGCGCGCACCTCGACGTCGCGCGAGCCGGCGGTCTGACCGACGTACTCGTAGCTCATCGGCAGCGGCGCGGCGGCCACCGCGGCCACGGTCACCGCGGCCGGCGGCGGCCCATGATGCGCGCCCGTGCCTTGCGCGTGCGACGCTTCGCCGCACGCCACCAGCGCCAACGACGCGGCGGCGATGCTGGCCAACACCACGGCGGCATGCAGCGCACCAGCGCGGCGCCGGCTTGCGCGCGGATCGCGCGTCGTTGCAGAAATCGGCGCGTTGGCAGCGCGTAGGGAGTGGTTGGTTTTCATGCGGATGAACCTCTGTTCTTCGATCTGAATGGACAGCGACCGCCATGCACCCGGCGCGACGACTCGTGGACGCCGCCTTGCGATGCAGGTGGAAACTCCCGAAGGAGGCGCAGTCTAGGGAGCGGCAGGTAACCTCATCGTTTGCGCGAAGGCGGTCGAACGTTTCAGCTGAAATGCGTTGCGGCGACGCAGGCGCCAAACGCGCCCACCGATGCAACGACGTTCGACGGCGCGCGAAATCGACATCGACGCTCAGCGACCGAAGCGCGCGTGCCCGTTCGCCCGCGGCGATGATGGCCGCCGCCTGCTGCCAGCGTGGTGTCAGCAGGCAGGCGGATCGCCGTCAGTCACGGCATCAATCGCGCCGATGACGCCACGGTGCCCAGGCCAGACACAGCCAGCCCGCGAGAAACGCCACGCCGCCGAACGGCGTGATCGCGCCCAGCGCGCGCAGCCCCGTGAGGCCGAGCGCATAGAGACTGCCCGAGAACAGCAGCGTGCCGGCGACGAACAGCCAGCCGGCGGCGGTGAGCGCGCGGCCGGGCCAGCGTGCATGCGCCAGCGCCACGGCGAGCAGCGCGAGCGCGTGCATCACCTGGTAGCGCACGCCGGTGTCGAACACCGCCAGCAACTCGGGCGACAGCCGCGCCTTCAGCGCGTGCGCCGCGAAGGCACCGAGCGCGACGCCGAGAAAGCCCGAGATGCAGCCGAGGCTGAAGAAGAGGCGGTCCACTTCAAGCGATCAATAGTCGCAGGTGAATCATTTTCGGCGCCGATTCAATCCACCAGCATTCGATCGCAGAACGCGCTGACACTCGCGAGCGTGCAGGAGCGGCCGCGCTCCACATCTGACCGTGGTAGTGGGTAAGCAGCATCCAGAAGCGGCGCATCGCTGGAGAGGCCACATGGATGCCCAGTTCCGGCAAGAACGACAGCAGCCGCCCAACTTCGCTGCGCAGGCGGGAGCGGTCGAGCGTGGGCATCGATGAAAACATGAAATTCCCGCATTCGAAGCAGGAATTTCATGGTCCAACGGCATCAGCCTGCCGCCGCCAACCCGCGACTCGGGTCGATCAGAACCTTCTCGCCGGTGGCGCGCTTCCAGTAGCCGAGGATCACGTCGCGCTGCAGCGCCTCGGCCAGCGAGACCTCGCGGCTGTAGCGGCTGGCGAAGGTGGTCTTCAGTTCGTTGGCCACGCGCTGCTTGAGCGCCTGTGCCGCCTGCGGCCCGATGCGCGCCAGAAACGGCATCAGCAGCCAGCCGCCGATGCCCCACGCCATGCCGAAGTTGCGGTTGAACTCGGTGGGGCCGGTGTCGAGGCCGCCGTACAGGTACACCTGCTTGTGCGTGGTGGAGCCGTAGCGGCTGTACTCCCTGGCCTGGCTGAGCAGCGCGGCTTCCATGCACGTGAGGATCTGCCCCGCGAGCTTGCCGCCGCCGGTGGCGTCGAAGGCGATCGTCGCGCCGGTGGCCGCCAGCGCCTGCGTGAGGTCGCTCATGAAGCCGGGCGCGCTGCTGTTGCACACGTGTCTGGCACCGGCGTCGCGCAGCAAGGCCTCCTGCTCGGGCTTGCGCACGATGTTCACCAGCGGCACGCCGTCGGCGATGCAGATGCGGTTGAGCATCTGCCCGAGGTTCGACGCCGCGGCGGTGTGCACCAGCGCCTTGTGGTTCTCGCGTCGCATCGTCTCCACCATGCCGAGCGCGGTGAGCGGGTTGACGAAGCATGACGCACCCTCGGCCGGCGCGGTGCCGTGCGGCAGCACGAGGCACTGGTCTTCGGCGATGGTGCGGTACTGCGCGTACATCGCGCCGCCGAACATCGCCACCGTCTGGCCCAGCAGCGCCTGCGCGGCGGGCGAGTCGCCCGCCGCCACCACGGTGCCGGCGCCCTCGTTGCCGCACGGCAGCGCCTGGCCGGCGCGGCCGGCCATCGCACGCATCAGGCGCTCGGGTACGCGCGCGGTGGCCTTGGCCTGCGCGCCGCTGCCCGCGGTAGCGAGGGTGCCTTCGACGTCGGCGGCGCCGAACAGCAGGCCGATGTCCGACGGGTTGATCGGCGCCGCCTGCACGCGCACCACCACCTCGGTGGGCTTGGGCGGCTGCACCGCCATGCTGTGCAGTGCCAGCTCCAGCTCGCCGTCGGGCTTGATCAGCGAGCGCATCTGCAGGCCGCGCTGCGGTACGGTGGTGTTCATGCGGGCTCCTCGAAGGCGCCGGGGCGAGCCCGGTCGGTGTGCGATTCTCGCCCGCACCCGAACAACCACCCGGCCGCGGTGGCGAGACGCGGCCCGCTGCGATGTCGGTCGCCGGTGGCACGCGCTCGCCGGTCATGGGATAGCCCGGGGTAGCCCGGCGCCGTAAAACCGCGCACGATCGTCACCCACCATGACCTCCTCGATTCCCAAGCCCAGCGTGCTCGTGCTCGGCGCCAACGGCCGGCTGGGCGCGGCCGTCGTGTGGGCGTTCGCGGCGGCCGGCTGGGCCGTTCGCGCGCAGGCGCGCCGTGCGCCTGCGCACCCGCTGCCGCCAGGCGCCGAACCGGTGGCGCTGCCGCTGCACGACACGGTCGGCCTCGCCGCTGCCTCGCGCGCACGCGTGGTGGTGCACGCGGTGAACCCGCTCTACACGCAGTGGCAGGCGCAGGCGCTGCCGCTGCTCTATCAGAGCATCGCGGTGGCAAAGCGGTTGCACGCCACGCTGATGCTGCCGGGCAACGTCTACAACTTCGGCGAAAGCATGCCGCCGCTGCTCGACGAGCACACGCCGCAACTGCCGTCCACGCGCAAGGGCCGCATCCGCGCGCAGATGGAACGAGAGCTGCGCGAGCTGACCGAGCGCCGGGAGTTGCGCGGCGTGGTCATCCGCGCAGGCGACTTCTTCGGCGGCGGCACCGGCAGCTGGCTCGACCTGGTGATCGTCAAGCAACTGCCGCGCGGCAAGCTGGTGTACCCGGGCCCGCTCGACGTGCCGCACGCGTGGGCGTTTCTGCCCGACCTGGCGCGCGCGTTCGTCGCCGTGGCCGAGCGCGCCAACGAGCTGCCGGCTTTTGCCGACCTGCCGTTCGCTGGCCACACGCTCACCGGCGAGGACCTTTGCGGTGCGATCGCTCGGGCCGCGACAGCTCTGGGCATGGCGCCGCGCAACGGCCGCTTCGAGCGCGGCAGCGTGCCGTGGCCGCTGTTGAAGATCGGCGGCCTGATGGTGCCGATGCTGCGCGAGGTGGTCGAGATGTCGTACCTGTGGCGCGTGCCGCATGCGCTCGACGGCGCGGCGCTGCAGCGCGTGACCGGGCCGCTGACGACGACACCGCCCGACACCGCGCTGCGTCGCGCGCTGATCCACCTGGGCGAGTCGAAATCGGTGGAGGCGGCGCTGCGGTCGCGCTGAAGCCCGCGTCGGCCGCCGATCGGTGCCCATCCACGGCCGACGGGCCACGCAGCCGCGGTCGGGTGCCGCCGTGCTGCAGCGCTGCTCAGCGCGGCAGCACGAGAGCCGCCTCGAGCCCCGGTTGCACCTGACGCATGCGCAGCTCGCCGCCGTGCGCCTGCGCAACCAGGCGGCACAAGTACAACCCGAGCCCGATGCCGCCGGCGGCGCGCGTGCGCGCGCTGTCGGTGCGGTAGAACGGCTCGGCGAGCCGCTGCAGCTGCTCGGGCGTGACGCCGGGGCCGAAGTCGCGCACCGCCAGCGCGATGCGGCCGTCGGCCTCGCGCTGCAGCGACACCGCCGGGGCCCGATCCGCGCCGGCGCTGTGGCGCAGCGCGTTGTCGATCAGGTTGCGCAGCAGCAGCTTGAGGCGCATCGGGTCGGCCGGCACAGGCTCGATCGTGGCGTCGAGCGCGAGCGTCAACGTCGCCGCGGCGAACTGCGTCGCCACCACGTCGCGCACCAGCGCCGCGAGGTCCGTCGCCTCGGTGTGCAGCGCGCGGTGGCCACCGGCCAGGCGCTCGCTCTCCAGCAGGTCGGTGATCAGATCGCGCATCTCGGAGAGGTCGCGCAGCAGCGCGTCGCGGTGCTCGCCCTCGGCCACCAGCTCGGCATTGACGCGCGCGCGCGTGAGCGGGCTGCGCAGCTCGTGGCTGATCGCCAGCAGCAGCGCGCGCTTGGAGTCGAGCATGCCGTGCAGGCTGCCCGCCATCGCGTTGATGCGCTCGGCAAGGTCGCCCAGCTCGTCGCGCCGCACGTGCGTGATGGGTCGGCTGAAGTCGCCGGCGCCGAAGCGCGCCACGCCTTCGCCAATGGCCTGCAGCGGCCTCAGCATGCGACGCACGTAGGCATACGCGGCCAGCGTCAGCAGCAGCAGCGCGGCGAGCGTGAACCAGCCCACCAGGCGCGGCGGCTCGCCGGGCAGCGGGCCGACGAGTCCGAAGGTGATGCGGTGACCGTCGGCGGTGGTGCGCACCAGGCGCCAGCTGCGGGCGGCGTCGCGCGGATTGCCGCCATCGCTCCATCTATGGCGGGCCTGCGGGTGCGAATCGAAATGCACCTGCGGCCCGTCGATGCGCACCGTCAGCGGCAGCCGCGCGACGATGGCCTTGGCACGGTCGACGTCGGGCGGCGTGCCGATCTCGGCCGCGAGCTTGTCCACGTAGTCGGCCACCAGCGGCTTGGCGTAGCTGGTCCAACCGGTCTCGACGATGCGCTTCATGCCGAACAGGAACGCGCCGGTCATCGCCGCAGCGAGCAGCAGGAACACGATCACCAGCCGCCACTTCAGCGAGTGACGCATCGTGTGGCGCCAGCGGCGGCGGCGTGCGTGCCAGTGCGCCCGCGCGGCCGGTGCGCCCTCGTGCCCTGCGGCGGGCGTGTTCACCGCCGTGTTCCTCGGTGGCTCACTGGTGCACCCTTGCGGCCGTCGGCCGCTTCCCGCCGAGCGTGATTCGCCCCCTTCGGAGCGGCCGGGCGGGGGCTCACTGGACTACCCTGCGCACTGCGTGCTCCGGGATGAGCGCTTGGGAGCGGCCCGGCGCGCTCATGCGCGCACACCGGCGAACGTGTAGCCGGCGTTGCGCAGCGTCTTGATGCAGTCCAGCGGCTCGAGCTTGCGGCGCAGACGGCTCACCAGGATGTCGACCGCGCGCGTGTGAATGTCTTCGGCGTTCTGACCGCGCAGGCGTTCGAGGATGTCGTCGCGGCCGAACACCTTGCCTGGCGAGCCCGCCAGCATCGCCAGCAGATCGAACTCGGTGCCGGTCAGCTCGATCGTCACGCCTGCGCGCTGCACGGTGCGGCGGTCGAGGTCGATGCTCAGGCCACCGTCGAAACGAAGCTGGCGTGCGCCGTTGCCGGCTGCGGGTGCCGCGCGGCGCAGCACGGTCTGGACGCGCGCCAGCAGCTCGCGCGGCTCGAACGGCTTGGGCAGGTAGTCGTCGGCGCCCAGTTCGAGGCCGACCACGCGGTCCATCACGTCGCCGCGCGCAGTGAGCATCACGATCGGGATGTCGCTTTCCTTGCGGATGGTGCGGCACAGCTCGAAGCCGTCCATCTCGGGCAGCATCACGTCGAGAATCGCAGCGTCGAAGCCGCCGGCGCGCAGGTGCTTCAGGCCCGCGCTCGGCCGCGTGGCGTGCTGCAGATCGAAGCCGAAGCGCCGGCAGTAGGCCGCCAGCGGCGGCCCGAGTTGCTCGTCGTCGTCGATCAGCAGCAGGCGCGGCATCGATCCAGGTCTACGGCCAGCGGTGGGCCGCAGAGTCACTGTACCAACCGTCGCGCTCGGGCCGCCATGGCCGGTGCAGGTCGAGCACGGTGGCAGCCACGAAGCGCGGCCGGCAAGCGGCCGCGCGCGCCATCAACTGCCCCAACCGCGACGGCCGCGCGACATGAACTCGCGCACCTTCTGCTGCTGCTCGGGCTTCAGGCTGTCGTAGAAGTCGCCCACCGCGGCGATCAGCGCCGGACTGCCGGCCTGGATGGCCTGCGCCTTGCCGTCGACGAACGCCTTGGCCTTGTCGCGGTCGAAGGTGTTGCCCGCCACCAGCGACTGGATCTCGCTGCGCGGGTCGGTGCTACCGCGCAGTGCCTGGCGTTGCGCGCGCCACTGGTCGGCCACGGCGCCGAGCTTGGTCTTCTGCGCGTCGTCGAGGTCGAGCTTGCTGCCGACGCGCTCGACCATGCGGGCCTTGAACTTGGCGGCGTCTTCGTCGCTCATCGCCTGCCAGCCGTGGCCGTGGTAGCGGTGCGAGCAGGCGGCGAGCCCGCCGAAAAGTACGCTGGCGCCAAACAAGCCGATCAGGGTGCGCTTCAACCAGGGTTTCATGTCGGGTCCTTCGAGTGGCCTTGCGGCCTTGGTGTTGAACACGGCGCCATCGTGCGCGGCCGGACGCGCGGCGTCCTTTCGGCGGGGTATCGCCGTGTATCGTTTCTTGTCGTCGGGGTTGCGAAGTCGCTTCAGCCCAGCTTCAAGCGCGCGATGGCGGCGGTCAGCGCCAGGCCGATCAGCGAGGCCGCGCCGGTCACCAGCCACGTGAGCTGCCAGCCGCCGACGATGCCGGCGACCCAGGCCACCAGCGGCGGCCCGACGAACTGGCCGAACGCCGACCATTGCTGCATCCACCCCAGCGTGGTCGACAGCGTGTGTTCGCTCGGTGCCACGCGCACGCCCACCGCGAACAGCGTGGCCGGCACCAGCCCGCCGACCGACGAGAACGCCAGCACCGCCACGTAGCGCAACCACGCCGGCAGCCCCTCGCCGTGCGCGCCACCGGCAAACGCGAGCGCCGTGGCAACGCCCATCGTCACGAAGCCCACCGTCAGCAGCGTGGTGGTCTTCGCGCCGCCGTGCAGCAGGCGGCCCGATGCGATGTTGCCGATCATGTTCACCGCCGCGGCGAGCGCAGTCAGCACGCCGGTGGCGGCCCCCGAGACGCCGGCCTGCGTGTAGATCGACGGCAGAAAGCCGATCACCGCCAACCACTGCCCCGAGTAGACGGCGAAGCTGGCGGCGGCGAGCCACGGCCCGCGCGCGCCGAGCGTCTGCAGCAGGCGCGAGCCGAAGCGCGGCTGCGCAGTCGCGGCGGGCGCTGCGGCCGTAGTCGGTGCGGTCGCCGCCGCGGGCACCGCACGCGCGAGCCACCACGCCATCGCTGCGCTGGCCGCAGCGAGCAGCCACCACCAGCTGCGCCAGCCGAGCGCGCCGATCCACAGCGGCCCGATCAGGAGCGCGCTCGCGGTGGCCAGCGGCATATAGGCGCCCCACACGCCGAGCATCAGGCTCATGCGCTCGGGCGGCACCAGGCGCCGCACCAGTCCGGGCGCCGGCAGCACGGTGAGCAGGAACCCGAACCCTTCGGCGGCGCGCAGCACCAGCAGCAACGTCACGTCGTCGGACGCGCCGCCGAGCGCGCTGGCCACCACCAGCACCGACAGGCCCACCAGCATGCTGCGCTTGAGTCCGAGCGAATCGGCCAGCGCGCCGAAGGCCACGCCGGCGCACATGCCCGCGCCCTGCACCATCGACAGCAGGAACGCGGCCTGCAGCAGCGACAGACCGAGCGCTTGCTGCAGCGCCGGGATCGCAGGCGGCAACTTGCCGACGTGCAAGGCCGCCGCAACGCCACCCAGGATGACCACCAGCGCGGGCTCGACGAGGGGTTTGTTCGTCGAGTCGCGCGCGGCCTGCATGGGGAGCACTCTACCCGCGCGGCCGACCGGCCCTGCGGGCGACGCGGATGCCCCGAGCGTGGCGCGCAATCGAGAGGCGCGCCGCGACAATGCACGCATGGGGTCAGGCTCCGGGTCGATCGATCGCCGCCGCGACGGCTCGCGCCGCTCGCTGCTGCGCGCCGGCCTGGCTGCGCTGGTCGGCAGCGCCGCGGGTTGCGCCGCGACGGCCGACGCCGTGCAGCCCTGGGAGCCGCGGCTGACCGGCTCGACGCTGGCGCTGCTGGGCGAGGTGCACGACAACGAAGCCCAGCACCGCTTGCGCACCGCGGTGTTCGCGCGCGCACTCGCCGCCGGCTGGCGGCCCGCGCTGCTGATGGAGCAGTTCGACATCGACCGCCAGGCCGATCTCGACCGCGCGCGCAGCGAGCGAGCGCGCGACGCCGCGCATCTGGTGGCGCTGGCCGGCGGGCGCGGCTGGCATTGGCCGTACTACGAGCCGGTGATCGCGCTGGCGCTGCAGCGCGGGCTGCCGCTGGTGGCCGCCAACGTGCCGCGCACCTGGGCGAGCCGGCTCGTTCGCGACGACTACGAACAGGTGCTCGGTGCCGAACGCGTGCGCGCGTGGGGGCTCGATCGGCCGCCCGATCCGCACTGGCAGGCCGCGCAGGAGCGCGCGATCGATGCCGGCCATTGCGGCGCGCTGCCGCCACGCCTGTGGCCGGGGATGGCGCGCGGCCAGTTCGCGCGCGATGCGGCGATGGCGCATCTGCTGCGCACGCACGGCGCGCGCGGCGCGGTGCTGTGGGCCGGCGACGGCCATGTGCGGCGCGACCTCGGCGTGCCGCGCTGGCTCGAGCGCGAGGGCGTCACCGGTACTATGGCCGTGGGTTTCATCGAGCGCGGCACACCACCGCCGGCCGCGGGCGTCTACGACGCGGTGGTGTGGACGCCAGCCGCCACGCGGCCCGACCCCTGCGCCGCGCTCGAGGCGGCGCCGCAGCCCGACGGCGACACGGCATCACGCGAATGAACCGGCGAGGCACGCCAGGGGCCGACCCCGCGAGGCGCGCGATTCGCGCGCACAATGCGGCGCTCGCAGCGAACCAGGAGAAGGCCGTGAAAGGCGACAACAAGGTCATCGAGTTCCTCAACAAGCAACTCAAGCACGAACTCACCGCGGTCAACCAGTACTTCCTGCACTACCGCATGCTCGATCACTGGGGCTTCGGCCGCCTGGCCAAGCACGAGCGCGAGGAGTCGATGGAGGAGATGAAGCACGCCGACCGCCTGGTCGCGCGCATCCTCATGATCGAAGGCCTGCCCAACCTGCAGGATCTCGGCAAGCTGCTGGTCGGCGAGAACGCGGTGGAGATCGTGCGCTGCGACCTCAAGGCCGAGCAGGCCTCGCACAAGACGCTGAAGGACGGCATCGCGCACTGCGAGACCGTGCGCGACTACGTGTCGCGCGAGCTGCTCGAAAGCATCCTCGAAGACACCGAGGAGCACATCGACTGGCTCGAGACGCAGATCGAGCTGGTCGACAAGGTCGGCGAGGCCAACTGGCTGCAGTCGCAGATGGACGGCGGCGCGTCGAGCTGAGCGCGCCGCGCGGGCGCGCGCTTCACCGCAGCGCGGTCAGCCGAACAGCTTGGTGGCGATCTGCGTCACGTGGCGGCCCTGGTACTGGGCCATGCCGATCTCCTGTTCGCTGGGCATGCGCTCGCCCATGCCGCCGGTGATCGTCGAGGCGCCGTAGGGGCTGCCGCCCTTGATCTCGTCGAGGCCCATCTGGCGCTGCTCGGCATACGGCAGGCCGACGATGATCATGCCCTGGTGCAGCAGCGTGGTGTGGAAGCTCAGGATCGTGCTCTCCTGACCGCCGTGCTGCGTGGCACTGGAGCTGAACACCGAGCCGACCTTGCCGACCAGCGCGCCCGACAGCCACAGCGGGCCGGTCTGGTCGAGGAAGGTGCGCATCTGGCCCGTCATGTTGCCGAAGCGCGTGCCGGTGCCGAAGATGATCGCGTCGTAGTTCGCCAGCTCGGCGGGCTGCGCGATCGGCGCCGGTTGGTTGCTCTTGCCGCCGGCCGCCTTGAAGGCGTCTTCGGGCATCGTCTCGGGCACCCGCTTGAGGTCGACCTTGGCACCGGCGACGCTGCGCGCGCCTTCGGCCACTGCGTTGGCCATCACCTCGACGTGCCCGCGGAAGCTGTGATACAGAACCAGAACCTTCGCCATGACGCGCTCCTTGCTGCAAACTGCGGTTGCTGAGCGGGCATTGTGCGAGCCGGTAGGCCACGACGGAACGAAGGTCATTGCACGCAGCGTACACAGCCGCTGAATGCGGCCAAGCGGGTTCGATGGCTGCGGCCGCCTCGGGGCACGCCGGCACAAGCGATCGATCCATGGAACCCGACTGCATCGAACACCGCGTGGCCGATGGCGTGCCCATCAAGATGTGGACGCGCGGCGTGCCGGTGGAGGACGAGGCGAAGCGCCAGCTCGGCAACGCCGCGCGGCTGCCGATCGTCTTTCGCCACATCGCCGCGATGCCCGACGTGCACGTGGGCATCGGTGCCACGGTGGGCGCGGTGATCCCGACGCTGCGGGCCATCATCCCGGCGGCCGTCGGCGTCGACATCGGCTGCGGCATGATGGCCGCGCGCACCACGCTGCGCGCCGAGGATCTACCGGTCAACCTGGGCCCGCTGCGCACGGCGATCGAACGCGCGGTGCCGCACGGCCGCGCGCCCAAGGGCCGCGACCCCGGCGCGTGGGGCGCCGACAAGGTGCCCGCGGCGGTGGATGCCGCGTGGTCGCAGCTCGAGCCGGAGTTCGCCGCGCTGGTGCGCGACCACCCGCGACTGGCCAAGACCAACCAGCGCGTGCACCTGGGCACGCTGGGCAGCGGCAACCACTTCATCGAGGTCTGCCTCGACGAGGGCGACGCGGTGTGGTTCATGCTGCACTCGGGCTCGCGCGGCGTCGGCAACGCGATCGGCACGATGTTCATCGAGCTGGCCAGGCAAGACGCGGCGCGACAGCAGGCGAACCTGCCCGACCGCGACCTTGCGTACTTCGAGGAAGGCTCGGCCCACTTCGCCGACTACGTGCGTGCGGTCGGCTGGGCGCAGCGCTTCGCGGCGCTGAACCGCGAGCTGATGATGCGGCGGGTGCTCGGCGCCGCGCGGCGTGCGATCGCCAGGCCGTTCGCCGGCCACGTCGAGGCGGTGAACTGCCACCACAACTACGTGCAGCGCGAGCGGCACTTCGGCGAGGACGTCTGGGTCACGCGCAAGGGCGCGGTGAGCGCGCGCGCCGGGCAGCTCGGCATCATCCCGGGCAGCATGGGCGCGCGCAGCTACATCGTGCGCGGCAAAGGCAACGCCGACAGCTTCGAGAGCTGCTCGCACGGCGCCGGCCGCGCGATGAGCCGCACCGAGGCCAAGCGCCGCTTCACGCTGGCCGACCACCGCGCGGCGACCTCGGGCGTCGAATGCCGCAAGGACAGCGGCGTGATCGACGAGACGCCCGCCGCCTACAAGGACATCGACGCCGTGATGGCCGCGCAGGCCGGCCTGGTCGAGGTGGTGCACACGCTGAAGCAGGTGGTGTGCGTGAAGGGGTGAGGCTGGACGAAGAACAGTCCCTGCGGACTGTTCTTCGCCTGCCGAACCGGCCGGGCCTGCAGGCCCGGCCGTGGGGTGCGTCGGCATGCGGCCTGCAGGCCAGGCCGTGGGGGAGCCCAGGCATTCGGCCGCTGCAGACCCAGCTGGGGAGGGCGCCGCTCGTCAGCCCAGGTGCCGCCCGAAGAACCTCAACGTCCGGTCCCACGCGATGCGCGCCCACGCGGCGTCGTACTGCGTGACGTCGATGCGGCCCTTGCCCTGCGCGTCCTCGTTGGCGAACGCGTGGTGGGCGCGGTAGCGGTGCCCTTCGTAGCGCACCTTGGCCTCGCGCAGCTTGGCCTCCAACGCGTCGACGCCGGCGATCGCGAACGCCGCGTCCTGCGTGCCCCAGTGCGCCATCAGCGGGGCCTTGATCTTCGCGGCGTCGACGTACTCCAGCGGCGGATAGCCGTACCAGACGACTGCGGCGTCGGCCTCGGGCACCATCGTCGAGGCGAGCACGGTGAGCGCGCCGCCCATGCAGAAGCCGGTGACGCCGACCTTGCCGCTGCCGAGCTTGGCGGCCTTCAGGTACTGCGCCGCGCCGCGCACGTCGTTGGACGCCGCGTCGCCGAAGTTCAACCCGGTCATCAGGTGGTGCGCCTCCTCGGCCTGCACGGTGCTCTTGCCGCTGTAGAGGTCGGGCACCAGCGCGCTGAAGCCGGCGTCGGCCAACCGCTGCGCGACGCCGCGAATCTGATCGTTCAGGCCCCACCACTCCTGGATCACCACCACCGCACCGACGGGTGCCTCGGCCTCGGCCAGGTAGCCCTTGACGAGCTGGCCGTCTGAGCGCTTGAAGTCGATCGTGCGAGCCATCGTCGTCTCCTCGTGGCGGGTCGTGGGGCGACGATTGTGGCCAAACGCGCGCACCGACTCCAGCGCAGGGGCGAGTTCGTCGCTCGGCGCGGGGTTCATGCTCACGTCGGGTCGGCGGCGGGCGGTGCGCGGGAGGCGGCGGGCGCATTCGGCTCGGCGGGCGCGGCCACCTGCAGCGCGCCGGCGGCGATCAGCGCCTCGACCTCGGCTGCGCCGTAGCCCGCTTGCGCAAGCACTTCGCGGCTGTGCTCACCCAGGCGCGGCGCGAGGCGCGGCGGTTCGGCCGGCGTTCGCGAGTAGGCCGGCGGCGGCCGCATCGAGCGCACCGGCCCTTCGCTCGGATGCTCGACGCTGGCGAAGAAGCCGCTCGCGGCGAGCTGCGGGTCGTCGAGCACGCTCGCAAGGTCGTGCATCGGCATCGCCGGCACGTCGGCGGCGTCGAGCAGCGCCAGCCACTGCGCGGTGCTGCGCGTCGCGAAGATGCGCGCCAGCTCGGCGTAGACCACGTCGATGTGGCGCGAGCGCTCGGCGTAGGTCGCGTAGCGCGCATCGGCCAGCAGCTCCTCGCGGCCGATCGCGCGCGCGAAGCGCTGCCATTGCGCGTCGGTGTAGACCAAGGCGCAGACGTGGCCGTCGCGCGTGCGGTACGGCCGGCGCTCGGGCGAGAGCTGGCGCGCGTAGCCGCCGCCGTCGAGCGGCGGCTCGTAGGTCAGGCCGCCGAGGTGATCGGACAGCACGAAGGCGACCATGGTCTCGTACATCGGCACCTCGACGCGCTGGCCGCGGCCGCTGCGCTCGCGCTCGAGCAACGCCGCCAGGATCGCGCCGACCGCGGTGGCGCCGACCAGGCGGTCGGCCAGCGCCGTCGGCACGTAGCGCGGCGTGCCGTCGCCTGAGCGCGCCATCAGCCAGGCCAGCGTCGAGCCGCCCTGGATCAGGTCGTCGTAGGCCGGCCGCGCCGCATACGGCCCGGCCTGGTCGTAGCCCACCAGCGCGGCGTAGACGAGGCGCGGGTTGAACGCGGCCAGCGCGTCGTAGCCCAGGCCGAGCCGCGCCATGGCCGCCGGCCGCACGTTGGTGACCAGCACATCGGCGTCGCGCAGCAAGCGCAGCAGCACGTCGCGCGCGGCGGGCAGCTTGAGGTCGAGCACGATGCTGCGCTTGCTGCGGTTGACGTTGAGGAACATCGCCCCCATGCCGGCGTGCCGGCCGGGCACGACCTGCCGGATCAGGTCGCCGGCCGGCGCCTCGACCTTGACGACGTCGGCGCCCATGTCGCCGAGCGCCTGGGTCGCGAACGGGCCCATCAGCACCGAGGTCATGTCGATGATGCGGATGCCGTGCAGCGGTCCCATGTTGCTTCGTCGCTCTTGCTTCGCGGTGATCGACCGCCGCAGATTCGGATGCGGCTTCAGTGCAGCCCGAAGTAGGCGCGGCGCAGCGCGTCGTTCTCGTGCATCGCAGCGACGGTACCGCAAAATCCGATGTGCCCGCCGTCGAGCGTGTACAGCGCTTCGGCGCGCGCGCCCAATGCGCTCTTGGACAGGAACTGCCCGCCGATGCGGATGTTCTCCTCGATGCTGAGGCCCGAAAACAC
>DASURM010000553.1:0-7160 GCA_036280035.1 Burkholderiaceae bacterium
GCAAGCACCATCGGCAGAACGCCCAGCAGCAGGTAGAAGTGAAAATGGCCCGGCACCCACTGGGTGTTGTGCATCAGCTTGTTGACGCCGATGGTGCCGTCGATGATGGCCGGAACGATGCCCGCGGCCCAGCCGAACATCGACAGCACGATGAGCTGCGACGGGAGGCTCCAGCGGATGCCCGACCGATGCACGTTCGTCAGCGCGCCGTACGCGGTCACGGCGAACACCGGCAGCCCTGCCGCATACGAGACCACCTGGCCGACGACCAGCATCCAGTGCGGCATCACGTAGTCCATCAGCAGGTGGTGCGGATAGACGATCAGCACCATCACCGTGGTCACCGCCCAACCCCAGAGGAACGGGCGCGAGACGCCCCAGGGCCGCCCGGTGAAGCGCGGCAACAGTTCGTAGACCGCGATCACCGACATGTAGATCGCCTCGTTGATGAAGGTGTGGCCGAAGAAGTAGATCAGGTTCTTCGCCAGCAGCGGGTTCAGCGTCACCGTCGGGAAGTAGGCGTTGATCAGGCACATCACCAGGATCACCGCGCCGCCGAGGATGCCCAGCGAGTTGGTGATGAGCACCATCGTGCTGGCCACCACCGTGGGCGGATGCGCACGGTCGATCTCGCCGCCGAACAGCCATTGCAGCCCGAGCGCGCGGCCGAGGTTGCCGTAGCGGCGCACCACGGCGAGCATGGCGTCGAGGTAGAACAGCAGGAAGCCGACGCCGATCAGCAGGTAGCCGAGCATGAACAGCGCCGCGGCGTTCGCGCTCCACAGGCCCATCGAGCGCACCGGCAGCGGGTAGAGGAAGGTCCATGCGCCGGCGTAGCCGCCGATGAACGTGGCCGCCAGGATCGCCAGCGCGCCGAGCACGAACAGCACGAAGTTGGCGACGAACATCGACACCCGCAGCGGCACGTACTTGCGCAGGAAGAACCACATCACCGCGCTCGATGCGAGCCCGGCCGCGCCCACCATGCCCGCCCCGTGCGCGGTCATGATCTGGTAGAAGCGCACCGGCCCGACGTCGAGCCAGGCGCCCTGCGCCATGCGCATCACCAGGCCCAGCAGCATCATCAGCACGAACACCGCCAGGCCGCCGATGACGTAGAGGTTGACGGCGATGCGCTCATTGCGCGACAGCGACTCGTTCTGCGGGTGCATCTCGATGGCCGTGGCATTCATGAGCGGCCCCCCTTGTCGGCGGCGACGATCTCGAACTCGGTGGCCATGCCGTGGTGCGCCAGCCCGCAGTACGCCAGGCACAGCACCCGGTACTTGCCCGGCTGCGAGAAGGTGTGGATCAGCCGGTTGGTGAACCCCGGCATCGCCTGCACCTGCGTGACGATGCGGTCATCCGGGCCGTAGATCGCGAAGCCGTGGTTGACGTCATCGCTCGTGACGTTGAACTCGACGGGCACGCCAGCGGAGAACCGGTTGCTGCTGAGCTGCCAAGACCACTGCTGCCCGACCGCGTCGACGACCTGAGGCGCCTGCTCCGGGCCGCTCTGCACGGGCAGCGGAAACGGCTCGAGGCTCGCCCAGTTGGCGCCGACGGCGCCGAGCACCAGCACCACGAACCACCAGCGCCGCACGGCGTAGGCCCGCTTCTGCACCTGCTGGGCGTCGCCCGGGCTGCGCGATCTTGCGATCGCATAGAGAAACCCCAGCGCGATCACGCCAATGCCCGCGAGCGTGGCGAGCCATACCTGGTCCTGCAGCATCGCGGATCCTCCTTCTTCGTAAAAAGATGGGGCGCGAAGCCATCATATTGCCGCGCCGGCGGCACTGTCAATGCGCGCCGGCGGGCAGCCCAGCGAACGGCTCAGGCGTGGGCTTTGGAAACGTAGCCGCCGACCTCGCTGCGAAAGCCGATGGCCAGCCGGTTCCAGCCGTTGATGGCGATCACGGCCATGGTCAGCTCGACCATCGCCTTCTCGTCGAACTGCGCACGCACCTCGTCGTACAGCGCGTCGGGCACGCCGCTGGTGGATACCAAGGTCAGCGCCTCGGCCCAGGCGAGCGCCGCGCGCTCGCGCTGGCTGTAGAACGGCGCCTCGCGCCAGGCCGGCAGCACGTGCAGCCGCTGCTCGGTTTCGCCGGCGGCGCGCGCGTCCTTGCTGTGCATGTCGAGACAGTAGGCGCAACCGTTGATCTGCGACACGCGCATCTTCACCAGCTCGATCAGCGGGCGCTCCAGGCTGCCTTGCCGTACGCTGGTCTCCAGCGCCAGCATCGCCTTGAACATGTCGGGCGCGACCTTTCTGTAATCCATGCGAGTCTTCATCTTCGATACCTCAATAGCCGTGAATCGAATTGTGGTCGCATCGTCGAACCCATGACGCCCCGGCGGGTTCAGCCCAGCGGTGGCGCGCGCGTGTGCCAGTCGGTGATCTGCTGGTAGGCGTGCGCCAGCGCCAGCACGCGCGATTCGGCGAAGCGCGAGCCCGCGATCTGCAGCCCGATCGGCAGGCCATCGCGCGTGAACCCGCACGGCACCGAGATCGCGGGCAGACCGAGCACGTCGAACATGTGCGTGCTGCGAAACTCCAGCGGCGTGCCCTGCTGCGACAGCGGCGACTCGAGTCGGCAGCGCCGATCTGCGCGGCCTGCCGCAGGCGCTGTCGCGTCATCGGCTGGTAGCGCTCGGGCATCCGCTCCAGTTGAGAGCGATGGAAGGCGTAGGCCTCCGCCGGCAGCACCGTCAGTAGCAGGTTCGAGTACGGCAGCTCGACGTCGCGAAATCCGCTGGTGACGTGCGCGAGCGCATCGATGGCCGTGTTCACCGCCGCCTCGATGTCGGGATCGAGCTGCTCGAAGTACGGCCGGCGCACGACGCCGAGCCGCAGTGCGCTGGGCGGCGTCACGGCCGCCTCGGCGTAGCGCTCGACCGCTCGATCCGCGCTCGTCGGCTTCGAGCGGATCGAAGCCTGCGATCGCCTCCAGCAGCGCGGCCGCATCGAGAGCAGAACGGGCGAGCGGCCCCACGTGGTCGAGCGACCACGACAGCGGGATCACGCCGCGGGTGCTGACTCGTCCGTAGGTGGGCTTGAGGCGCCCGCGACACCGCAGTAGGCCGCCGGGTGGCGCATCGACGCCGCGGTATCGGTACCCAGTGCGCCGAAGCACAAGCGGGCGGCGACCGCCGCGCCCGACCCGCCGGATGAGCCGCCCGCGACGCGCTCGCGATGCCACGGGTTGCGCACCGCGCCGAAGTGGCTCGGCACCAACGACCCGCCGCAGGCGAACTCGTGCAGGTTGAGCTTGCCGAGCAGCACCGCGCCCGCGGCCTTCAGCCGTCGCACGACTTCGGCGTTTTCGCGCGGGATGCGGTCGGCGAAGACGCGTTCACGATCGGATTCAATCGTTCGATGCGCTCCAGGCACGAGCGTGTCAGTTCGACCGGCGAAACGGTCTTGTGCCGCAGTATCGCCGAGGCTTCGAGCAGGCCGAGGTGCGTGAGATCCATGGCTTCCGGCCACCGAGTTGCGTCGCTTCAGGGCGTGTCGATCAGCATACGACTTCGGACGGAGCGACCGCGACCATGAGAACAGCCGTGGAACCGATCGGCCGCGCCAAGCTCCATCGGCCAACGCGATCGCGGCGCCAGCTCCTCGAATGTTGGGCCACCTGCCGGGTCGACCCTCGTTGCGTCGCGCCAGGTCACGCGTCCAGCGTGGGGACAACGCTCGAACGGAGAGACGGAACATGGGCAATTGGCAAGCATGGCTATGGTCCGCCGGCCTGATCGTCGCGGCGGCGATCGTCGCGCAGGTCGTTCACCGCGTGGGATTCGTGCTGTTCGATCGCCTCGCCAGGCACACGACCCAGACCTGGGATAGCGCGGCGGTACGACGGATAAGCGGGCCCGCGCGCCTGGCGCTCACGCTGTTCGCGATCCTGTTCGTGATGCCCGACGCGCCGATGAGCGACGCCGTGCGCACCACGATCGATCACGCGATCGCCGTGGGCCTGATCGGCGCGGTGGCCTGGAGCGTGATCGCCACCGTCAGCGTGCTCGAGGACGTCTTGCGCGAGAAGTTCCGCACCGACGTGCCCGACAACCTGAAGGCGCGCCGCATCGCCACCCAGACCCAGGTGCTGCGCCGCGTGGTGGCGGTGGTCGTCAGCATCGTCGCGGTCTCGGTCGCGCTGATGACCTTCCCCACGATCCGGCACATCGGGGCCAGTCTGCTCGCCTCGGCGGGGCTGGCGGGCCTGGTGGTCGGCATGGCGATGCGGCCGACGTTGTCGAACCTGCTGGCCGGCGTGCAGATCGCCTTGACGCAGCCGATCCGGCTGGAAGACGCGGTGATCGTGGAAGGCGAATGGGGCTGGATCGAGGAGATCGGCACCACCTACGTGGTGGTGAAGATCTGGGATCTGCGGCGCCTGGTCCTGCCGTTGTCGTACTTCGTCGAGAAGCCGTTCCAGAACTGGACCCGCACCACGGCGATGCTGCTCGGCTCGGTCTACCTGTACGTCGACTACACGGTGTCGGTCGACGACCTGCGCGCGGAGTTGCGCCGAATTCTCGAGAGCACGCCGCTGTGGCTGGGCGAGGTCTGCGTGCTGCAGGTGAGCGACGCGCGCGAGCACACGATCGAACTGCGCGCCCTGGCCGATGCGAAGGATTCCGGCACGGCATGGGATCTGCGGTGCCTGATCCGCGAGAAGCTCATCGCGTACCTGCAACAGCGCTCCCCGGGTTCGCTGCCGCGCGCGCGCGTCGTGCTCGACAGCCGCGCGTCAGTACCGGCACCGCTTGCGCAGCGTGAGCCTGGCCTTCGGCCCGCGTAAGGCGCAGCCCTGCCGGCCGCGCCGCACCCGGCTTCGTGCAGTTCGCGCGATCGGCGCCCTCAGCGCCATCTCACAGCATCCGCCGCTCGATCTCGTGGCGCAGGATCTTGCCGGTGCTGCTGCGCGGGAGCGCGGCCGCCTCGACGAAGCGAAGCTCGCGCGGCAGCTTGTAGTGCGCCAGTCGCTCGCGGCACCATTGCGCGAGCATCGGTGCATCGGCGGTCGCGCCGGGCTTCAGCGCGACGAATGCCACCGGCACCTCGCCCCATTGCGCATCGGGCTTGCGCACCACCGCGCCGTCGGCGATGGCCGGGTGCATCAGCAGCACGCGCTCGATCTCGGCCGGGTAGATGTTCTCGCCGCCCGACTTGATCAGGTACTTCAGGCGGTCGACGAAATCTAGCGTACCGTCGGCGTGGCGCACGAACATGTCGCCGAGGTGGAACCAGCCGCCGCGGAAGTCGCGCGCGTTGACCGCGTCGGCGCCCCAGTAGCCCGAGAACAGCGCCGGGCTGCGGATCGTCAGCTCGCCGGGCTCGTCGATGCCGACCTCGCGATCGTCGGCATCGACCAGCCGCAGCCGGCACAGCCCCGACTGGCGCTTGGCCAGGCTCGCCGGCACCTGGCCCGCCGCGAGCAGCGATGCCGACGCCGGCGGCAGCCCGGTCTCGGTGGAGCCGAAGGTGTTGAGGTAAGGCGCAGCGAGCAGCCGCGTCAGCTCGGCGAGCTGGTGGCGCGGCACCAGGTCGGCCATCGCACCGACCATCTTCGGCGGGTGGCGCGGCGCGGGCGAGCGCTGCAGCGCATCGATCAGCGGGTCGATCATGCCCGGCATCGCGAGCAACCAGCTCAGGCGCTCGTGCGCGAGCAGCGCGCACACGCGATCGACGTCGAGCCCGTCGTGCACGATGACCTTGCCGCCGATCATCAGCGTGGCCAGCGCATGGTCGGTGCCGGCCATGTGGAACAGCGGCGACCACGCGAGGAAGGCCAGCGCGCTGCCGATGCCGTAGTCGCCGGCGAACACCTGCGCACGCGCCAGCATCGCGCGCTGGCTGATCAGCGCGCCCTTGGGCAACCCGGTGGTGCCGCTGGTGTAGAGGATCACGAGCCCGCTCTCGGGGTCGACCGGTGCGTCTCCAGCGTCGTCGCCACCGCCGTGCGCGCGCAGGTGCTCGAAGTCGTCGCCCAGCACCCGCACCTGTGGCACGCCGTGCGCGATGCGCGCCAGCGCCGGCGCGTAGCGTGGCGACACCACCGCCAGCAGCGGCGAGACGAGGCGGATGCAGTGCAGTTGCTCGTCGTCGCCGAGCCGCCAGTTCAGGCAGGCCACGATCGCGCCGAGCCGCGCCGCCGCGAGCTGCAGCTCGAGGTACTCGATGCGGTTCTCCGACAACACCGCGATGCGGTCGCCCGCGCCGACACCGGCCGCGCGCAGCCCGGCGGCGAGGCGGCGCACGCGCTGCACCAGTTCGGCGTAGGTCAGTCGCGTGCGGCCGTCGTCGAGCGCCGGGGCAGCGGGCTGCGCGCGCGCGCGCTCGAACACGACGTCGGCCACGGTCAGCGCGGCGGCGGATCGCGTGTTCATCGGGGCGCCCATCAAGAGGCCGCTTGCGCGCCGCGCCGCCAGGCATCGAGCGTGCCCGCGTGCATCAGCTTGCCTTCGAGGCGGCGGCCGATGATGCGCTCGGCGAGCAGCGCCGCGTCGAGCAGCCGCTCGAGGTCGATGCCGGTGGCGAGGCCCAGCTCGTGGCAGAGGAACACGAGGTCTTCGGTGCAGACGTTGCCGGCGGCGCTGCCGTGCGCGTGGCCGCAGAACGGGCAGCCGCCGAGCCCCGCCACCGAGGCGTCGAACAGATCGACGCCGTGCTCGAGCGCCGCGAAGGCGTTGGCGATGCCCAGGCCGCGCGTGTCGTGCAGGTGCAGCCCGACGCGCACGCCGGGCAGCCGGCGGCGCACCAGGTCGACGCGCCGGCGCACCGCGTGCGGGTTGGCCCAGCCGACGGTGTCGGCGAGGTAGAGCTTGGGCAGCGCCAGCGCCTCGTCGCGCAGCAGTTGCTCGACGCCGGCCAGCAAACCGTCGAGGCGCTCCTCGCTCACCTCGCCTTCGAGGTTGCAGCCGAACGCGGTCATAACGTAGGCCGCTTCGATCGCGATGCCGGCGCCGCGGTAGCGCTGCACCCAGTGCCGCTGCTCGGCGGCGAACTCGGCCGCCGAGCGGCCGTTGTTCTGGCGGCTGAAGGCATCGGACGCGTAGAAGTACAGAGTGCCGGTCAGGTCGACCTGCGGCACCGCACAGGCACGCCGGAATCCCGCTTCGTTGAGCCACAGCGCGGTGTAGCGCGTGCCCGG
>DASURM010000554.1:0-3443 GCA_036280035.1 Burkholderiaceae bacterium
GGTCGATGGCCTCCAGCGGTATCGCGAAGGCGGCTTCGCGCGCCTGCTGCTGCACGACGGATGCGAGCGCACTCATGAAGACCCTTCCTAGTGTTGGCCTTCGGGCAGCGACACGACGATGCCGTCGAGCGCGTCGGTCAGGCGGATCTGGCAGGCGAGGCGCGAGGTCGGTCGCGGATCGACGGCCAGGCCGAGCATGTCTTGCTCGGCGTCCGGGCGCGGCGACAGGCGCGCCGACCACGGCTCGCCGATGTACACATGGCAGGTGGCGCAGGCGCAGTGGCCGCCGCAGTCGCCGTCGATACCCGGCACGCCGTGGTCGACCGCGGCGCGCATCAGCGTGGCGCCGGCGGGCGCGTCGACGACGTGGTGTTCACCCTCGAGCGAGACGAACGTGACGCGCGGCATGCCGGCCTTTCGTTGCGGAGCCGCCAGCCTAACGCAACTGGTGGGCCCGGCGCGCTACGGACGGATGGCGACCTCGCCGCCGATCTGCGGCGCGACAGGGTACACCGACAGCAAGGCATTCAACCCGCCAGGGCTGGCGAGCGGGCGATGCCCCTGCTGCAAGCGCAGGTTGCGCGTCTGGGGCCGTGCCGGACTAAGCTCCCCGGGTCTCGATCACGCAGGAGCGACCACCATGGATGACACCTCGATCCTGCAGCACGTGACGGCGCTGGTCGACGAAGAACATCGGCTGCGCGCCGCAGGTGCCACCGCACCGGTCGATGCGCAGCGGCTGCGTCATGTCGAAGAGCAGCTCGACCAGTGCTGGGATCTGCTGCGCCAGCGCCGCGCCAAGCGCGAGTTCGGCCAGGATCCGTCGAGCGCGCAGCTGCGCGACGCCGGCACCGTCGAGCGCTACGAGGGTTGACGCCAACGCAGGGGGGGAACTCGAGCGTCGCGGTGGGGTCGGACACCGTCGCGACCCAGGTCGTCATCGACGCCTGGGTCGGGAACTTGTTAGCCATGCCAAAGTTGTTGAATAACGACCGTGTCGACGCGAGCATTCGGCTCGAACACTAGGATGCATCGACACGGTCTGCGCCGCGTGCAGTTCGACTGCGACGCGATCTCGAGACGAGTATGCAGACGACTCCACTCTGGCCCTTGGTGGCCTACGCCGCGATCCTCATCGTGCTGATGATCGCCGTGCTGGTCGCCACCCATCTGCTCGGCGAGCGCCACACCGCGGCTGCGGCCGACGAACCGTTCGAGTCCGGCATCGTCGGCGTCGGCGACAGCCGGCTGCGTCTGTCGGCGAAGTTCTATCTGGTGGCGATGTTCTTCGTCGTCTTCGACGTCGAGGCGCTGTTCGTCTTCGCCTGGGCCATCGCCTGGCAAGACGTCGGCTGGCCGGGCTACATCGAGCTGGTGGTGTTCATCGGCATCCTGCTTGCCGGGCTGGCGTACCTGTGGCGGCTCGGCGGCCTCGATTGGGGGCCCGGCGTGCGACGCAACCGTCCGCTGCCCGCAGCACCCGGCTGAAGGAACCCGCAAGATGCAATGGTGGCTGAGCAAGGCAGAGCCTGATCGCAACCCGCGCAGCGCGCCGCCGTTGGAAGAGGTGGTGCAGCGCAACGTCGTGCTGACGACGCTGCAGGATCTCGTGGCCTGGGGCCGCAAGAACTCGATCTGGCCGTACAACTTCGGGCTCTCGTGCTGCTACGTCGAGATGGCGACCAGCTTCACCAGCAAGTACGACATCGCGCGCTTCGGCGCCGAAGTGATCCGCGCATCGCCGCGCGAGTCGGACCTGATCGTCATCTCGGGCACCGTCTTCATCAAGATGGCGCCGGTGATCCAGCGCCTGTACGACCAGATGCTCGAGCCGCGCTGGGTCATCTCGATGGGCTCGTGCGCCAACTCCGGCGGCATGTACGACATCTACAGCGTGGTGCAGGGCGTCGACCGCTTCCTGCCGGTGGATGTCTACGTGCCGGGCTGCCCGCCGCGCCCCGACGCCTTTCTGCAGGGGCTCAACCTGCTGCAAGACGCGATCGGCAAGGAGCAGCGCCCGCTGAGCTGGGTGATCGGGCCGCAGGGCATCACCAAGCCCGGACGCGGCTCGCAGCGCGACCTGCACCGCGAGCGCCGCATGCGCGCGACCGAACTGCGCAGCCCCGACGAGGTCTGAAGCGAGTTACCGCAAGCGAAACAACCTGGGAGCGCCTGATGACGACCAACAGCTTCGGCACCCGCGATCGACTCACGGTCGACGCGACGGCCTACTGGATCCACCGACTCGATCGCATCGAGGGCGCGCAACGGCTGCCCTACAGCCTGAAGGTGCTGCTCGAGAACCTGCTGCGCAACGAGGATGGCCGGCTGGTCACCGCGGAGCAGATCAAGGCCCTGGCGGGGTGGCAGCCGGGCGCCGTGCCGCACCAAGAGATCCAGTTCACGCCGGCACGCGTGCTGATGCAGGATTTCACCGGCGTGCCGTGCATCGTCGATCTGGTGGCGATGCGCGACGCCATCGGCGATCTCGGCGGCGATGCGCACCGCATCAACCCGCTGATTCCGACCGAGCTGATCATCGACCACTCGGTGATTGCCGATGTCTTCGGCCGCCCCGGTGCGTTCGCCACCAACGCGGCGCTCGAGTTCGAGCGCAATGCCGAGCGCTACCAGTTGCTGCGCTGGGGCCAGCAGGCGTTCGCCGATTTCAAGGTCGTGCCTCCCGATACCGGCATCTGCCATCAGGTCAACCTCGAGTACCTGGCGCGCGTGGTGTTCACCCGCGACGGGCCCGACGGTCCGCTCGCCTACCCCGACACTCTGGTGGGCACGGACTCGCACACGCCGATGGTCAACGGGCTGGGGGTGCTGGGCTGGGGCGTGGGCGGCATCGAAGCCGAAGCGGCGATGCTCGGTCAACCGATGAGCATGCTGCTGCCGCAGGTGGTCGGTCTCAAGCTCACCGGCGAGTTCCAGCCCGGCGTCACGGCCACCGACCTGGTGCTCACCGTCGCCGAACTGCTGCGCCGCACGGGTGTGGTCGGCAAGTTCGTCGATTTCTACGGGCCGGGCGTGGCCAAGGTGCCGCTGGCCAACCGCGCCACGCTCGGCAACATGAGCCCCGAGTACGGGGCCACCTGCGCCATCTTCCCGATCGATCAGGTGACGCTCGACTACCTGCGGCTCACGGGCCGGCCCGAGCATCGGATCCGGCTGGTCGAGGCGTATGCCAAGCGCCAAGGCCTGTGGCACGACGCCGCGCACGCGCCCGTCTATTCGCAGACGCTCGAGCTCGATCTGGGCACGATCGAGCCGTCGATCGCCGGCCCGAAGCGGCCACACGACCGCATCGCGCTGCGCATCGCGCCGCAGGCGGTTGCTGCGCTGTTGTCGGGGGAGGCGCAGGCCGTCAAGACCGGCCTCGACGCCGCACTGGCCGAATCGTTCCCTGCCAGCGACCCGATCTCGATGAGCGGGTCGCA
>DASURM010000555.1:0-3711 GCA_036280035.1 Burkholderiaceae bacterium
CTTGCCGAATCGTTCCCTGCCAGCGACCCGATCTCGATGAGCGGGTCGCACCGCGATGACGGCCCCAAGGCGCCGCGCGAATGGGGCAGCGCGCGCGACTGGCCGCGCCATCCGGCGGCCATCACGCTGAGCGACGGCAAGACCTGCGAGGTCGACAACGGCCACGTGGTGATCGCCGCGATCACCTCGTGTACCAACACGTCGAACCCGTCGGTCATGATCGGCGCGGCGCTG
Organism: Burkholderiaceae bacterium; assembly: GCA_036280035.1. Classification (GTDB taxonomy): domain Bacteria; phylum Pseudomonadota; class Gammaproteobacteria; order Burkholderiales; family Burkholderiaceae_C; genus JAEUPI01. Next base: position 235 of record DASURM010000555.1, read on the forward strand.
CTGGCGCGCAACGCGGTGCAACGCGGCCTGTCGAGCAAGCCCTGGGTCAAGACCTCGCTGGCACCCGGCTCGCGCGTCGTCACCGACTACTTCGCGCGTGCCGGCCTCACGCAATACCTCGACGCACTGGGCTTCAACCTGGTCGGCTACGGCTGCACCACCTGCATCGGCAACTCGGGCCCGCTGATTCCGGAAGTCGGCGCCGCGGTGCGCGACAACGACCTCACCGTCTGCTCGGTGCTGTCGGGCAACCGCAACTTCGAAGGCCGCATCCACCCGCAGACGCGAATGAACTTCCTGGCATCGCCGCCGCTGGTGGTGGCGTACGCGCTGGCCGGCACCATGCACGTTGATCTGCTGCGCGATCCGCTGGGTACCGGCAGCGACGGCAAGCCGGTCACTCTGCGCGACATCTGGCCCTCGCCGCAGGAGATCGAGCAGACCATCGCCGCCAACCTCGAGGCCAAGATGTTCACCGCGGGCTACGCGAACGTGTACGCCGGCGACGAGCGCTGGCAGGGCATGCCGGTGCCGGCAGGCGATACCTTCCAGTGGCAGCCCGAGTCGACCTACGTGCGCAAGCCGCCGTACTTCGACGGCATGCAGCGAGCGCCGTCGCCGCTGGCCGACATCGTGGGTGCGCGCGTGCTCGCCAAGCTGGGCGATTCGGTCACCACCGACCACATCAGCCCGGCCGGCTCGATTGCCGCCGATTCGCCCGCCGGCCGTTACCTCGAGCGGCACGGCGTGGCGCGCAAGGACTTCAACTCCTACGGCTCGCGGCGCGGCAATCACGAGGTGATGGTGCGCGGCACGTTCGCCAACATCCGCCTGCGCAACCAGCTCGCGCCCGGCACCGAGGGCGGCTTCACGCGCGACTTCACGCGCCCCGATGCCCCGGTGGCCACCATCTTCGACGCCGCGATGAACTACGCGAAAGCCGGTACGCCGCTCGTCGTGCTGGCCGGCAAGGAGTACGGCTCGGGGTCGTCGCGCGACTGGGCGGCCAAGGGCACCATCTTGCTCGGCGTGCGCGCGGTGCTGGCAGAGAGTTACGAGCGCATCCACCGCTCCAACCTGATCGGCATGGGCGTGCTGCCGCTGCAGTACGCCGAGGGCGGCACTGCCGCATCGCTCGGGCTCACCGGTGAAGAGACGTTCGAGATCAGCGGCCTCGCCGGCGGCGCGGCCGTACCCGCCAGCGTGATGGTCAAGGCGCGCAATGCGCAAGGGCAGACGAAGGAATTCGAGGCCCGGGTGCGCATCGACACGCCGGTCGAGGCTGCCTACTACCAGCACGGCGGCATCCTGCAATACATGCTGCGCCAGCTCCTCGCCGGCGCGCCCAAGTGAGGACTACACCATGAAAGCCAACGTCAAGCTGATTCGCAAGGAGACGATCGCCAACGGCACGATGGCGTTCTATTTCGCCAAGCCCGCGGGCTTCGAGTTTCGTGCCGGGCAGTTTGCCGACTACACGCTGATCGACCCGCCGGAAACCGACGACGAGGGCAACACCCGTGGCTTCTCGCTGGTGCAGGCGCCCTACGAGCCCGATCTCGTCGCGGCCACGCGCATGCGCGACACCGCGTTCAAGCGGGTGCTGAAGAACCTGCCGATCGGCAGCGAGGTCAAGTTCGATGGGCCCTACGGCGACTTCACGCTGCACAAGACCGCAGCCACCCCGGCGGTGTTCATCATCGGCGGCATCGGGGTCACGCCGGTGCGCAGCATGGTGGCCCAGGCCACCCACGAGAAATCCGCGCACCAGATCACCCTGCTGCACGCCAGCCGCACGCCGGCAGACCTGCCGCTGAAGAGCGACTTCGAGCGATTGGCCAGAGACAACCGGAACTTTCGGTATGTCGTGACCGTCGAATCGCCGCCTGCCGGATGGCAGGGAGAGCGTGGCCGCGTCGATGCGGCGTTAGTCAAGAAATGCGTGCCGGACCTGCACAAACCCATCTACTACCTGGCTGGCCCGGAAGGCATGGTGAAGGCCATGCGAGCGCTGCTCGTGAGCCTCGAGGTCAATGAGGACAACATCCGCACCGAAGAGTTCACCGGCTACTGATCGCGACCAGAGCCGATCGTCGCCCGAACCCGCGAGTCCACTCGACAGCGGGGGCCGCGAGTGGCCGACGCCCGAGGGCGACGATCTCGACCCCACGCGCTACGGCGATTGGGAGAAGAACGGACGCTGCATCGATTTCTGACCAAGAACAACAGCCATGCCCCATCCCCGACCGTTGTCGCCGCATCTCGGCATCTACCGCTGGCGCGTCAACATGCTGCAGTCGGTGCTGCATCGGCTGACCGGCTTGTTCCTCTGCCTCGGTGCGCTGCTGGTGACCTGGGGGCTGATCGCCGCCGCCGACAGTGAGGCCGCGTGGAACGCCTTCGCCGGCTTCTGGAGCAGCGCGATCGGCCTGGTGCTGCTGTTCGTCTGGACCTGGGCGCTGCTGTTCCACCTGTGCAACGGCATCCAGCACCTGGTGCGCGACACCGGGCGCAACTTCGGCCCGCCCACGCGCGACCGCAGGCGCGCCCCGGTCTATTGGCGCACGGGTTGGTTCGTGATCGCCGTCAGCGTGGTCTTGACGGTGCTGGTGTGGGTGCTGCTGGTCGTCCGCATGCAAGGTGGCATGGCATGAGCCCCGCCCGGCCGTCCGAAGGGGCTCATTCCCTCTCGGGGGGACAGGGCCGAAGGCCCAAGGGTGCACCGGCTCGCGCCTACCCCGGCCAGGAAGGCCTGCGCGACCCGCTCGAGGTGGCGCGCGGCCTGGGGTCGTCGAAGGCCGGCGTGCATCACTGGTGGCTGCAGCGGGCGACCGCAGTCGCGCTGGTGCCGCTGTCGATCTGGTTTCTTTTCCTGCTCGGCGGCCTGGTGCGCGCTGACTACCCGACGGTGCTGGCCGCGATCGCGCAGCCGGCGAACGCGTTGTTCCTGATCGTGTTCGCGGTCTGCGTGTTCTGGCACGGCGCGCTCGGGCTGCAGGTGATCGTCGAGGACTACGTGCACACCCGCTGGCTCGAGGTGACCTTGCAGATCGCGCTGCGCTTCGGCGCGCTGCTGGGCGCTCTGGCGTGCGTGATGGCCATCGTCGCAGTCTGGCTCGGCGGCGGCAACGTCTGACGGGATCGATGCGCGTGGAAAGCTACAAGGTCGCCACGCATCAATACGACGTGGTGGTGGTCGGCGCCGGCGGCGCGGGCCTGCGCGCGACGATGGGGCTGGCCGCCAAGGGGTTGTCGGCTGCCTGCGTCAGCAAGGTGTTTCCGACCCGCTCGCACACCGTGGCGGCACAGGGCGGGGTGGCCGCGGCGCTGGGCAACATGGGCGAGGACGACTGGCGCTACCACTTCTACGACACCGTGAAGTGCGGCGACTGTCTGGGCGACCAGGATGCCGTCGAGTACATGTGCCGCGAGGCGATTCCGGGGGTGATCGAGCTCGTGCACTTCGGCGTGCCGTTC
>DASURM010000556.1:0-3133 GCA_036280035.1 Burkholderiaceae bacterium
ATGTCGCTGCTGCTGAAGGCTGCGGCCGACGCCGGCCTGCAGGTCAACTGGTACACCTACTACGCCGGCGGCGCCGGCGGGCCCACGGCGATCAAGCAGACCGGGCTCGACCATCGCGTCTACCAGATCAGCGAGTGGCACGCCAATGTACCGTCGCCGGACATGGATGCGTTCAACGAAGCCTTTCTCAAGAAGTACGGTGGTGCCAGCCAGCAGGGCTGGTGGTACCTGCGCATGCGCAACCAGATGGAGATGTTCGCGCTGGCGCTGAACCAGGCCAAGTCGGCCGATCCGAAGAAGGTCGCCGCGGTGCTCGCCGACATGAAGTACAAGAACGCGCTCGGTGCCGAGGTGTTCATGCGGCCGAGCGATCATTCGCTGTTCCAGGACATGTACATCTCGTCGTTCGGTTCGGGCACCAAGCACCACGAAGAGGGCACCGGCTGGGGTTGGAAGACCGAGGGCGTCATCAAGGCGGCCGACACGGTGATTCCCACCACCTGCAAGATGCAGGTTCCGAGCTGAGGCCGGGCCGCACCCGGGCACCCGCCACGGGCCGCCGCGAGGCGGCCCGTCTTGCATACGGCGCCTGAACGCAGGCGCGAACAGGTCGATCGCCGATGCTCGAGCTGATCGTCTTCTCGACTCTCAACGGCGTGCTCTACGGCATGCTGCTGTTCCTGCTGGCCAGCGGCCTGACGCTGATCTTCAGCATGATGGGCGTGCTCAACTTCGCGCACGCCAGCTTCTACATGCTCGGCGCCTACTTCGGCTACCAGATCAGCCGCTACGTCGGCTACTGGCCCGGGCTGGTGCTGGCGCCGCTGCTGGTGGGCGCGATTGGTGCACTGGTCGAGCGCTTCGGTCTGCGCACCGCGCACAAGCACGGCCACGTGGCCGAGCTGCTGTTCACCTTCGGGCTGGCCTTCATCGTCGAAGAGCTGGTGCAAATGGTCTGGGGCAAGGTGCCGGTGGACTACCGCGTGCCCGACGCGCTGAATTTCGCCGCGTTCACGCTGTTCGACACCAACTACCCGGCGTTTCGCATGTTCATGCTGCTGATGTCGGTGGCCGTGTTCATCGGCCTGCTGCTGCTGCTGACGCGCACGCGGGTGGGGCTGATCATCCGCGCCGCGCTGTCCCACCCGGCGATGGTGGGGGCCCTCGGGCACAACGTACCGCTGGTGTTCATGCTGGTGTTCGGCGTCGGCTGCGGCCTGGCGGCGCTGGCCGGCGTGATCGCCGGCCCGGCGCTGGTCACCCAGCCGGCGATGGCGGCCTTGCTCGGGCCGATCCTGTTCGTGGTGGTGGTGGTCGGCGGGCTCGGCTCGCTTTCGGGTGCGTTCGTCGCGTCGCTGCTGATCGGCCTGGTGCAGACCTTCGCGGTCGCGATGAACGTGTCGGTGGCCGGATTGCTGGCCCGCGTGGGCATCACGCTGACGCGCGATTCGTTCGGTGGCGACCTCTGGATGGCCACCGTCGCGCAGGTGGCGCCGATCCTGCCCTACCTGCTGCTGGTGCTGATCCTGATCTTCAGGCCCAAGGGCCTGTTCGGGGATCGCGAGACATGACCGCCCGCATCAACGGCAGCGCACGGGCGCGTGCGCTCTGGCTGCCGTGGGGCGGGGCGGCGCTGGTGCTGGCGGTGCTGCCGCTGGTGTTCTCCAGCGGCGCGTCGCTGACGATGATGAGCCTGATGGGCTTCGCGGCGATCTTCGCGCTGTCGTACAACATGCTGCTCGGGCAGACGGGGATGCTGTCGTTCGGGCACGCGGTGTACTACGGCCTCGGCGGCTTCGTGACCGCGCACGCGCTCGACGTGATCGGCGCCGACCGGCTGCCGGTGCCGCTGCCGGTGGTGCCTTTGGTAGGCGGTCTGGCGGGGCTGACCTTTGCGCTGATCTTCGGCTGGGTGTCGACCAAGCGCGCCGGCACCGTGTTTGCGATGATCTCGCTGGGCATCGGCGAGTTGGTCGCCGCGTGCTCGCTGATCCTGAGCGGCTTCTTCGGCGGCGAGGGCGGCATCTCGACCAGCCGCACCAAGACGCTGCCGGTGTTCGGTCTGACCTTCGGGCCGCAGATCCAGGTGTACTACCTGATCGCGGCGTGGGCGTTGCTGTGCGCGGGTGCGATGTACGCCATCACGCGAACGCCGCTGGGCCGCATGTGCAACGCCGTGCGCGACAACCCCGAGCGCGCCGAGTTCGTCGGCTACAGCACGCAGATGGTGCGCTTTCTGGTGTTCTGCCTGGCGGGCTTCTTCGCCGGCGTGGCCGGCGCGCTGGCGGCGATCCACTTCGAGATCGTCACCTCGTCGATGGTGGGCGCGGCGCCGTCGGGCTTCGTGCTGCTGATGACCTACATCGGCGGCGTGGCGTTCTTCATCGGGCCGATCATCGGTGCGATCCTGATGACGGCGCTGCAGATCTCGCTGTCGGACTACACGGGCGCGTGGCAGCTCTACGTGGGGCTGATGTTCGTCGGCGTCGTGATGTACGCGCCTTGGGGGCTCGGCGGGCTGATCCTGATGCACCAGCCGCTGCTGGCCGCAGGTCAGTTGCGCCGCGTGTTGCCCGCCTACGCGCTGGCGGTGGGGCCGGCCGTGCTGCTCGGGGTCGGAGCCATCGGTTTGGTGGAGACCACGCATCACCTGCTGGTTCAGTCAGCGCAGGGCCCGGCGATGCGCGTGCTCGGCATCGGCTACGACGCGACGTCGCCGCTGGCCTGGGTGGTGATCGCGGCACTGCTGGCTGCCGGCGTCTGGCTGCTGTTGCGCGTGGCGCCGCGTGTCTCGTCAGCCTATCTCGAGGCGGCGCAGGCTGCGCACACGCCGGGGTCGCGGCAATGAGTGCCGATGCCGGCGGCGACGCGGCGCTGCAACTGATCGAGTTGCACAAGCGGTTCGGTGCCACGCCGATCATCCGCGGCGTCGATCTGCAGGTGCGCAAGGGCGAGCGCCATGCGGTGATCGGCCCCAACGGCGCCGGCAAATCGACGCTGTTCAACCTGATCAGCGGGCGCTTTGCGTCGACCTCGGGGCAGATCCGCCTCAACGGCGAAGAAATTACCGGGCTGCCGCCCTACTCGATCAACCGTCGCGGCCTGGCGCGCAGCTTCCAGGTGACCAACATCT
>DASURM010000557.1:0-3296 GCA_036280035.1 Burkholderiaceae bacterium
TGACGCCGAGCCAGCGGCGCTTCGCCAAGACCGCGCACCTGTCGGCCACCGCGCTGCTGGCGCTGGTCGACGATGTGATCGACCTGTCGCGCATCGAGGCGGGCAAGTTCACGCTGCGCAGCACGGCGTTCGATCTGCGGGCGCTGGTCGACGAGGCGATGGATCTGATGGCCGCCATCGCGCGCGACAAGCCGATCGCGCTCGACCGCCACCTGCCGCCGCAGCTGCCGCAGCGCCTGCTCGGCGACCCGGTGCGGCTGCGCCAGTTGCTGGTCAACCTGCTGCACAACGGCGTCAAGTTCACCGAGCGCGGCCGCGTCACGCTGGCCGTGTCGGCGTTGGGCCCCGATGCCGCCGGCGCGCTGTGCCTGCGCTTCGAGGTATGCGACACCGGCCAGGGCATCGCGCGCGATCACCTCGATTCGGTGTTCGATGCCTTCACGCAGGGCGACGGCTCGACCACGCGCCGCCACGGCGGCAGCGGCCTCGGGCTGGCGATCGCCAAGGACCTCACCGAGCTGATGGGCGGGCGCCTGGGCGTCGACAGCCGGTTGGGCGAGGGTTCCACCTTCTGGTTCGAGCTGGCGCTGCAGCCCGTCGACGACGCGCCGGCCAGGAGTGCGCCACCGCCGCCGATCGAGTTCGGCGCGCTCGCCGCGCAGGTGCTGCTGGCCGAGGACGACAGCGTCAACCAGATGGTGGTCGAGGCCATGCTCACGCGGCTGGGCTGCATCGTCGAGGTCGTCGCCGACGGCCAGGCTGCGCTCGGTGCGGCCGCGCGTCGCCGCTACGACCTGATCTTGATGGATTGCCACATGCCGGTGATCGACGGCTTCGAGGCCACGCGCCACATCCGCGACGACGAGATCGAGCGCGGCCGCGGCCGCACCCCGATCGTGGCGCTGACCGCCGACGCGCTGGCCGGCGACCGCGAGCGCTGCATCGAATCGGGCATGGACGACTACATGACCAAGCCGGTCAGCAGCGCGATGCTGGCCGCCTGCGTCGAGCGCTGGACGGGGCGCAAGATGGCGGCGCCGTCGCAGTGGTGAACAATTGAGGGCCGCATTCGCGGCGCCACCGGAGCCCACCGATGCCCAAGGGACAGCAGCGCAGCAACAGAGAAGCCAAGAAGCCGAAGAAGGACGCGGCGCCGAAACCGCCGCGGCCGGTGCTACCCCCCATCACGACGAGCGTCATCGAGCGCGGCAAGAAGAAGGGCAAGTAGCGCGCGGGCTCAGCGCGCCGCCGGCTGGCGCGCAGCGCTCACGGCTTCGTCGATCGCGCGCAGCACGCCGTCGGGCGCCTCGGCCATCAGGTTGTGCCCCGCCGGCAGCGTGACCACGCGCGGGCGCAGCGCCGCGACGATCGGCGCCACCGCCTGCGGCGACGTCATCTGATCGCGCGCGCCGAGCACCAGCGTGACCGGGCAGCGCACCCGGGGGGCGGCCGCGTCCAGCCCGCCGTAGGCGTCGCAGGCGCTGAAGTCGGCGAGGAACAGGTTGCCCGCCGCGTAGCCGCGCTGCATGCGGCGCATCAACGCGCGGTTGCCGCCGTGGATCGAGAAGCCCGGGGCCGGATGCGACGGTTTGGCGGCGTGCGTCGAGTTCGACAGCGCGTTGACGAGGTCGATCGCCGCCAGCACGTCGCGCTGGCACAGCTCGAGCAGCTTGGGCGACACTTTCATCGGATACGCGACTCCCACCATCACCAGCGCGCTGGCGCGTGCGCCGAGCTGCGCGGCTGCCTCGAGCGCGATCAGCGAGCCCATGCTGTGGCCCACCAGCGCGACGCTTTCGACGCCACTGGCCTCGATCAGCCTGGCCACCCAGCGGCCGGCGGCCTCGACCCCGAGCGCCGCGCCGCTGCTGCGGCCGTGCCCCGGCAGGTCGACCGCCAGCACCGCGTGGCCGTGGTGCGCGAAGTAGCGGCTCTGCAGGATCCACACGCTGTGGTCGTGCAGCGCACCGTGCACGAACACCACCGCGGGTAGCGCGGGGTCGAGCGGCTTGCCGCCGGTGTAGGCGTAGGCGGCGTGGCCGTCGAGCTCCAATTTCATGACGCCCCCTTGACCCTGCGGGTCGTCCCCCCGAGGGGGAGCGAGCGCCTTCGGAGCGGCCGTGCGGCGCTCATGGCGCCGCCTTCTGCGCCGCCTTCAGCGCGCGGCCGAGGTCGTCGATCAGGTCGTCGGCGTCCTCCAGCCCGATCGACAGGCGGATCGTTCCCGGCCCAATGCCCGCCTGGGCGAGCGCCGCGTCGTCCATGCGGAAGTGCGTGGTCGATGCCGGCTGGATCACCAGCGAGCGGCAGTCGCCCACGTTGGCCAGGTGCGAGAAGATCTTCAGCGCGTCGATGAACGCCATGCCCTGGGCGCGCGTGCCGCGCAGGTCGAAGCTGAACACCGCGCCGCAGCCGCGCGGCAGCAGCTTGCGCGCCAGCGCGTGGTCGGGGTGCGTCTCCAGCTCGGGGTAGCCGACGGCCGCGACCATCGCGTGCTGCGACAGGAACTGCACCACCTTGCGCGTGTTGGCGACGTGGCGCTCCATGCGCAGCGGCAGCGTCTCGATGCCCTGCAGGATCAGCCACGCGGTGTGCGGGCTCATGCAGGCGCCGAAGTCGCGCAGCCCCTCGCGGCGCGCACGCAGCAGGAACGCGCTGGTCGTGCTCTCCTCGGTGAACACCATGCCGTGAAAGCCGCTGTACGGCTGCGTCAGCTCGGGGAAGCGGCCCGAGGCGTCCCAGTCGAAGCTGCCGCCATCGACCAGCACCCCGCCGATCACGGTGCCGTGGCCCGAGAGGAACTTGGTCGCCGAGTGGTACAGCAGGTCGGCGCCCAGCTCGAACGGCCTCATCAGCCACGGCGTCGTGAAAGTCGAATCGACCAGCAGCGGCACGCCGGCGTCGTGCGCGATCGCGCTGACCGCGGGAATGTCGAGCACGTCGAGCCCCGGGTTGCCGAGCGTCTCGCCGAACAGCAGCCTGGTGTTCGGCCGGGTCGCCGCGCGCCAGGCGTCGAGGTCGCGCGGCTTGACGAAGCTGGTCTCGATGCCGAAGCGCGGCAGCGTGTAGTGCAGCAGGTTGTGGCTACCGCCGTACAGCGCGGTCGACGCCACCACGTGCGAGCCGGCACCGGCGAGGGTGGCAATGGCCAGATGCAGCGCTGCCTGGCCGCTGGCGGTGGCGATCGCACCGACGCCGCCTTCGAGCGCGGCGATGCGCTCCTCGAGCACCGCGCTGGTCGGGTTGCTGATGCGGCTGTAGACATGGCCCGCGCGCTCCATGTTGAACAGCGACGC
>DASURM010000558.1:0-2788 GCA_036280035.1 Burkholderiaceae bacterium
AGACGTCGGCGGCGGCGCGCTGCGCCTTGAAGCCGAGGTTCACCAGCAGCCGCCGCGCCAGGCGGATCGTCTCCGGGTTGGTCGCGTTGAGCATGAACATCGCCGCCGCCTGGCCGGGGCGGAAGCTCTTGCGGCCCATCTTGCGCAGCAGGTTGCGCATGTTCATCGACACGTCGCCGAAGTCGATCTTCACCGGGCACGGAGCGGCGCATTTGTGGCACACGGTGCAGTGGTCGGCAACGTCCTCGAACTCCTCCCAGTGGCGCAGGCTGATGCCGCGCCGCGTCTGCTCCTCGTAGAGAAAGGCCTCGATCAGCAGCGAGGTGGCGAGGATCTTGTTGCGCGGGCTGTACAGCAGGTTGGCGCGCGGCACGTGGGTGGCGCACACCGGCTTGCACTTGCCGCAGCGCAGGCAGTCCTTGATCGAGTCGCTGATGGCGCCGATGTCGCTGCGCTGCATGATCAGCGACTCGTGGCCCATCAGCCCGAAGCTCGGCGTGTAGGCGTGCGCCAGGTCGGCTGAACGCACATCACCGCCCAGCGGCACGAGCGACGCGCCGCGCAGCAGCTTGCCCTTGTTGAAGCGCCCCTCGGGGTCGACCCGCGCCTTGTAGTCGGCGAAGTCGCGCAGCTCGTCGTCATCGAGGAATTCGAGCTTGGTGATGCCGATGCCGTGCTCGCCTGAGATCACGCCGCCCAGGCTGCGCGCCAGCGCCATCACCCGCGCCACCACCTGGTGCGCCGTCTGCAGCATGCGGTAGTCGTCGCTGTTGACCGGGATGTTGGTGTGCACGTTGCCGTCGCCGGCGTGCATGTGCAGCGCCACCCACAGCCGGCCGTGCAGCACCTCCTTGTGCATGCGCTGGCACTGCTCGACGATCGGTGCGAACGCGCCGCCGGCGAACAGCTCGCGCAACGGCTGCAGCACCTGGCGCTTCCACGACGCGCGCAGCGAGTGGTCCTGCAATTGCTCGAACACGCCGCGCTCGCCGGCGCGCGGTTCGCGGTCGAGCGCATCGAGCCAGCCGCGCCACAGCACACGCGTCTCGCGCAGCAGCTGCAGCGCCTGTTGCACGCGGTCGTCTAGCAACTCGGCGCTCGGGATCTCGCGTGCATCGTCGCTGCGGCCGAGCGGCAGCGAGCCGGCGGCGAACCAGTGCTCGAGGCGATCGAGCAGCTCGAGCTTGTTGCGCAGCGAAAGCTCGATGTTGATGCGCTCGATGCCCAGCGTGTACTCGGCCATGCGCTCGAGCGGGATCACCACGTCTTCGTTGATCTTGAAGGCGTTGGTGTGGCGCGCGATCGCCGCGGTGCGCTTGCGGTCGAGCCAGAACTTGCGCCGGGCATCGGCGCCCACCGCGATGAACCCCTCGCCCGAACGGCTGTTGGCGATACGCACCACTTCGCTTGTCGCGCGCGCCACCGCGGCCTCGTCGTCGCCGACTATGTCGCCGATCAGCACCATCTTCGGTAGCGCGCCGCCGCGACCACCACGCTTGCTCTTGGTGGTGTAGTCCACTGCCTTCAGATAGCGGTCGTCGAGGTGCTCCAGGCCAGCGAGCAGAACGGGGCTGGTGCGGCCCGATCCGTCCCCGCTCGCGCCGCCCGCGCGCTGCTGCGCGAACATGAACTCCTTGATCTCGACGATCGACGGCACCGCCTCGCGCGGGTTGCCGAAGAACTCGAGGCACACCGTGCGCACGTGCGGCGGCATGCGGTGCAGCACCCAGGTCGCCGAGGTGATCAGGCCGTCACAGCCCTCCTTCTGCACGCCAGGCAGACCGGCGAGGAACTTGTCGGTGACGTCCTTGCCGAGGCCCTCCTTGCGGAAGCGCGCGCCGGGGATGTCGAGCCGCTCGCGGCGCTCGACGCTGCGGCCCGATTCGTCGAACCAGCGCAGCTCGAAGCTCGCGGTCGGCGCGTCGTGGATCTTGCCGAGGTTGTGACCCAGGCGCTCCACCTCGAGCCAGCGCCCTTGCGGCGTGACCATGCGCCAGCTCGCCAGGTTGTCGAGCGCGGTGCCCCACAGCACCGCTTTCTTGCCGCCGGCGTTCATCGCGACGTTGCCGCCGATGCAGCTCGCTTCGGCCGACGTGGGGTCGACCGCGAACACATAGCCTGCGGCTTCGGCGGCATCGGCCACGCGCTGGGTGACGACGCCGGCCTCGGTGCGCAGCGTCGGCACCGGCGCCTCGACGCCAGGCAGCGTGGTCAGCTCGACACGGCCCATGCCTTCGAGCTTCTCGGTGTTGAGGACCGCGCTCTTCCAAGTCAAAGGAATCGCGCCGCCCGTGTAGCCGGTACCGCCGCCGCGCGGCACGATCGTCAGGCCCAGCTCGATGCAGCCGCCCACCAGCGCTGCCACCTCGCTCTCGCTGCCGGGCGTCAGCACGACGAAGGGGTACTCCACGCGCCAGTCGGTGGCGTCGGTCACGTGCGACACGCGTGACAGCGGGTCGAACTTGATGTTGTGCCGGCCGGTGCAGCGCGCGAGCACGCGCCGCGCGCGCTGGCGCAGATCCCACACCGCCGAGAAGTGGCCCGCGAACGAGCGCACTGCCTGCTGTGCGAGCGCCAGCAGTTCGCCCACCGCGGCGTCACTCTCGGGGTCGTCGGCCGGCGTGCGGCGCTTCTCGACCTCGGCCAAACGGTGCGACAGCGCGTCGATCAACGCGCGCCGGCGCTTGGGGCTGTCGAGCAGGTCCTCTTCGAGGTACGGGTTTCGCTGCACGACCCAGATGTCGCCCAGCACCTCGTACAGCATGCGCGCCGAGCGGCCGGTGCGGCG
>DASURM010000559.1:0-6346 GCA_036280035.1 Burkholderiaceae bacterium
CGGCCCGGCGCCGCCGGCGGCGCCGCTAGCGGCTGACCTGCAGAACCTGCTGGGCTACCTCCAGGGGGACGTGGCCGATGCGCTGCAGCGCGCCCTCGACGGCGCGCGCGCCGCGCCCGACGCCGCCGCGCTCTACGCGCAGAACTGCGCGAGCTGCCACGGCGCCGAGCGCTTCGGCGGCATGGGCCCCGCGCTGCTGCCCGAGAGCCTGGAGCGCCTGCGCCGGCCCGAGGCGCTGAAAGTCATCGCTCACGGGCGGCCGGCCACGCAGATGCCGGCTTTCGCCGAGCAGTTGACCGCGACCGAGCAGCAGGCGCTGACGGCGTGGATCTACACGCCGCTGATCCCCGCGCCGACATGGAGCGAGGCCGACATCCGCGCCTCGCGCGTCGAGACGCCCGGGGCCGACCAACTGCCGGCAAAGCCGAAGTGGAACGCCGACCCGATGAACCTGTTCGTCGTGGTCGAAGGCGGCGACCATCACGTGAGCCTGGTCGACGGCGACCGCTTCGAGGTCATCCACCGCTTCGCCAGCCGCTACGCGCTGCACGGCGGGCCGAAGTTCACGCCCGACGGACGCTACGTGTTCTTCGGCTCGCGCGACGGCTGGATCACGAAGGTCGACCTGTGGAACCTCGCCATCGTGGCCGAGGTGCGAGCGGGCCTCAACATGCGCAACGTCGCGGTGTCGAGCGACGGCCGGTGGGTGCTGGCGGCGAACTACCTTCCGCACACGCTGGCGCTGTTCGACGCACAGTTGAACCTGGTGAAGACCTACGCCGCGGCCAGCGCCGACGGCAAGGCGACCTCGCGCGCGTCGGCGGTGTACGACGCCCAGCCGCGCGCGAGCTTCATCGTCGCGCTGAAGGATCTGCCCGAGCTGTGGGAGATCCCGTACGACCCCAAGGCCGCGCCGATCCACGACGGCCTGGTGCACGACTTCCGCATGGGCGAGGCCGTCGCCAAACCCGGCTTCCTCGGCATCCGGCGCACGAAGCTCGAGCAGCCGCTCGACGACTTCTTCTTCGACCAGGGCTACGCGCACGTGCTCGGGGCCACGCGACCGAAGGGAGCCACCGAGGGCGGACCGAAGAGCGACGGCACGCCGACCGCACAGGTGATCAACCTCGACGTGCGCCGCCGAATTGCCGAGCTGCCGATCGCCGGCATGCCGCACCTCGGCTCGGGGATTACCTTCGCGTGGAACGGCACCGTGGTGCTGATGAGCCCGAACTTGAAGGACGGCGCGCTGGACGTCATCGACATGAAGACCTGGAAGCCGGTGAAGACCATCGCCACGCCGGGCCCGGGCTTCTTCGTGCGCAGCCACGAGAAGACACCGTACGCCTGGGCCGATTCGATGATGAGCCCGGGCGCCAAGGACACGCTGACCATCGTCGACAAGCGCACGCTGCAGGTGGTGGCACAGGTACGCGAGCCCGGCAAGACGCTGGCGCACATCGAGTTCACGAAAGACGGCCGCCACGCGCTAGCCAGCGTGTGGGAGACCGACGGCGCGCTGGTGGTCTACGACGCCGCGACGTTCGAGGAGGTCAAGCGCCTGCCGATGAGCAAGCCGGTCGGCAAGTACAACGTGTTCAACAAGATCACGCGGTCGGAGGGGACGTCGCATTGAGGCGCGGCCATACATATCCAGCATCGGGTCTGCCGGTCAGCGCCGGCATCGGTTCACCTGGAGTCAGATCGGGGCAAGCCTGGCGCGAAGCGTGCTCACGCGCCACCCGAAGCCGCTACCGCAATGCGCGCGCTGCGGCACGGTGCGGCGGCTTTGCCACGCTGCCTGGCCTGCATGCGCAGACATTGGCCGCCGTTGTGGCACGGCGGCTCCGGCGCGCCCGCGCCGAGCGACGAGTAGGTGCGCAGGCAGTCGGCGTTGGTGATCGTGATCGCGCGCTTGTCGATGCGGATCAGCCCTTCGGATTCGAGCTGGTGCAGCATGCGCGAGAAGTACTCCGGCGTCAGCGACAGGCGCAGCGCGATCGTCGCCTTGCTGGCCGGCAGCGACACCGCCCGCGCGCCGGCACCGGCGTCCTGCAGCTCGTTAAGCAGGTAGTCGGCCACGCGGCGCAGACCGGTGTGCAGCGCGCTGGCCTCGACGTCCTCGTTGAGCCGATGCAGGCGGCGCGACAGCCCCGCCAGCATGCGCAGTGCGAGCCCCGGGTCGCGCGCGATCTCGTCGAGCACGGTCTGCTTGGCCACCGACAGCAGCAGCGAGTCGACCAGCGCCTGCGCGCTCACGCGGTGCACGCCGCCGACGAACATCGGCGCCTCGGCGAAGCTCATGCCCGGGCCCACCAGTTCGAGCACCTTCTCCTGCCCCGCCGCCGAGAGCGCGAACATCTTGACCTGGCCGAACACCATGATGAAGAACTCGTTACACGGCGCACCCACGCGAAACACCGTGTCGTTGCGGCTGAAGCGGCACGCGCGGGTGCCTGCCGCCACGCGCGCCAGCGCCTCGGGCGACATGTCTTTGAAAAGCGGCAGGGCGGCCAGGTAACGCGGCAGGTCGAAGGCGGTGTCTTGCATGCAATGCTCGCCGGCGGTCTGGGGCGCCATCTTCGCCCACCGCGGCGGCGGCGGGTTGCGCAATGTCAACGGGCCTCCGCGCAAGCGCCGGGCGCGCCGGCGCATCTTCAACGGCGCGACGCCCGCCACAGCGCGGCGCAGCCGGCCAGCACGAGGCCGCCGCCGGCGCTGTGCGCCAACGCAGCCGGCCACGGCGCCGCCGGCTGCAGCAGCACCAGGCCGAGCACGCCGGCTGCCGCGGCGGCGACCGCGGTCGCCGTGGCGGCGAGGGTGGCGCCGGACGCCCCGCGCGCGCGGCGCAGCCGCCATGCCGCGGCGGCGAGCACCGCCGCCACGGCCACGCCCAGCACCGCGTGCCCGGTCAGCCACCCTGTCCGAGCCACGGCGTACAAGCCGGCCAGGGAGCCGGTGGCCGCCAACAGCAGCGCGGCCGCGAACAACGGCCAGCCGAGCCAGCGCGCCCCGGGGGCCGCCCGCGGCGCCAGCAGCCAGGCCAACGCGGCCAGCAGCAGCTGGCCGCCGAGCAGGTTGGTCAGCGCCACCGCCGCCGACGGCGACGGCGTGATTCGCCCCACCAGCGCCAGCGCCAGTGTCAACACGAGCAACGACAGCCCGGCGACGCGCTCGCCGATCGACCAGCGGGCGAACCCGAACGCCACGATGAACAGGAACACCAGCCCGGCCAGCGAGGCGGTGATGCGGTGCGTCAGGCGCAGCGCTCGCTGCCAGCCCGGCGCCGCGTCAGCCGGCGGGCCGGCGGCCGCAACAGCGCCGCCAGCCGGCGCCAGACACTCCGGGGCCGGGGTACACCCGGCCGCGCCCGACAGGCGCAGCGCAGCACTGCACAGACACACCACCAGCACCAGCGCGAACGCCAGCCACAGCAGCGCGCGCATCGCGAGCCGCGCGCCTCAGGCAGCCTGGCGCGCGGCCGGCGCGGCACGGCGGCGTGCCGCCTGCAGCACCACCACCACGAACAGCAGCCCGCCGATGATCGCGACGAGGCCGCCCAGCCCCATCAGGCCCATGCCGGCCACCTCCTGCGGAGTGCGCAGCACCTGGTCGGCGCCGGCCACCTTGCGCTGCACGCCGTAACCGCCCGACCACACCAGGCCGACGATGTGCATCAATTGCCCCGCGCCATAGAGCAGTGGCTGCCAGCGCGCCAGGCGACCCGGCTGCCCCAGCCCCAGCGCCGGCAGCACCGCGTAGGTGGCACCCATCAGCGCCAGCGTCACGCCGACGATGGCGCCGTGGTAGTGCGCCGGCACGCGAACGTCGCTGCCCTGGATCAGGAAGCCGATCATGCCGCCCACGCAGAACAGCGCCACCGACGCCAGCAGACAGGCGCGCAGCGGGCGCGCGTCGTCGGGGCAAGTGGGCGCTCGCCACAGAGCGAGTGCAAGCGCCAGCACGAGCGGCACGATCGCCAGCCCACCGCCGAAGCGCATCAGCCAGGTGAACATGCGCTGGTGCTCGACCGAGCCGACCTCGAACGCCAGGTAGATCACCGGCGTGGCGAACACCGAGACCAGCGCCACGCCGAACAGCAGCAACACCACGCGCGGCGACAGCGGCAGCGGCGCGCCGATGCGCGTGGCCAGCCACAACCAGCTCACCAGCATCAGCAGCGTCCAGGTGAACTGCACCACGTGGCCGGCACCCCAGAACAGCAGTTCGTAGTACGGCTTGCCCTGCAAACCCGCGGCCGTGCCGTGGCGCAGCGAAAACGCCGACCACGCTAGAGCGATCAGCGTCAGCGCGGTGGCCACCGCTGCCGCGTTGAGGCCGAAGCGCAACACGCCGGCGCCAGGCAGCGCCAACCCGACGCGCCCGGGAACCGCCAGCGCGCGCACGGTGGTCAGTGCCATGCCGGCGCCGAACAGCCCCAGCCCGAACAGGAAGCGCGCGTCGTCGAGCACCGGCACGTAGTTCGACATCACCGGCGCGGCGGCGCCGAAGAACGGCGCCAGCGTCATCACCAGCGCGCCGAGCGCGCTCAGCGTGAAGCCCGCCCAGCCGAGCGTGAGCCAGCGCTCCGAGCCGGCAAGCGACCACATCAGGCCCGCCATCGCCAGGAACCACACCAGCACCGAGAGGTCGACGTGCACCACCAGCGCCACGTGGAAGAAATCGACCCCCGGCAGCAGCGCGTTGACGCCCGGCGTGCGGGCGCCCACCAGCAGCAGCGCGAACAGGCCCGAGCCGATCAGCGCCGCGGTGGCCAGCGTCAACCAGGCGCCGGCCAGCATGCGCCGCTCGCCGGCCGGCACCACCAGTTCGTAGCGATGCCCGGGCCAGGCCAGCGTGGCCCGCAGCGGCCGCACGGCGCTCACAAGTGCACCCCTGGCGCTCCGCGCCTCCCCGCCGAGCGGGGGTGAACCCCTTCGGGCGGCCGGGCGGGGCTCACTGGCGCACCCTTGCGCGGCGAGGACTCATTGGATCACCACACCCTGCTCGGGCCTGAAGTCGATCAGCACGATCTGCCCGGGCTTGACGTCGAGCGAAGCCTCGCGCCGATACTCCGGCGCGCCGGGGCGGATGTCGTCGCGCAGCGTCACCGCCAGGGTGTGCGTGCCGGCGGCGATCGGCTCGCGCCAGTAGCCGCTGGAGGCGCCGTCGCGCGACAGGCCGGACGGCGCGTAGGACCGATCGACGAGCACCTTGTCGTCGAGCACCACGCGCACATGCACCGGCGAGCGTTCGCGCTGGCAATCGAGCGGCGTGCGCATCTGCGGCTGCATCTTGGCCAGCTCCTCGGGCGTGCGCTTGCGGCATTCGGTGCTGACCTTGCCCGGATGCGAGAACGACAGCCGCAGCAGCGCCTGATCGGGCCCCAGCACACGGTGCGCGGGCCAGGTGGCGAAGACGCCGATCACCGCGGCGAACGCCGCATACGCGATCAGCTGACCGAGGGTGCGCAGCGGGTTGGGCATCGAGTTCCGTCTAGGCGTCTTGCGGCACGCGCTGCCGCGGCGAGGCCACCAGCGCACGATGCAGAGCTTGAACCTCGCGCAGCAGATCTGCCTTGTCCTCGGTCAAGGCCCAGTGCAAGCGGACTCGCTCGCGCGGCACCCGAGCGCGCAGCGGCGGCTGACGCTCGCCGGCCAGGCGCTGCTCGACCCAGCGCGCGCCGAGCCGCCACTGGCAATCGCCCGGCGGGCAGCCGGTGACCAGCACACCGTCGGCGCCGCGGCGCAGCGCGTATTCGATGAACACCGGTGGCCACTGCCCGGTGCACGGCGCCGTGAGCATCACGGTGCCGGGCGGCACGCATTCGTTCGGCCCCGCCGTGCACGGCGCCCCGAGCATCGCGGTTCCGCCCGGCAGCGCCGCGGTGTCGAGCCGCGCGGCGCTGTCGCAACCCAGCACCACGACCTTGACGACGTCGAGGCCATCGAGCGAGTCGAGGGCGGCGTCGAGCCGCGCACGCAGGGCGGCCAGTGCCGGCTCGGGCAGGTCGATGCCGGTGGCCAGCGGCGCGCCGCGCCGGAACGGTGTGGCAGACGGACACGCGCCGACGCACACGCCGCAGCCGGCGCACAAGTCGGCGTCGACCCGCGCCAGCCGGCCACCGGCGCGTGCGCTGGGATGCGGCACCATCGTGATCGCGCCGTACGGGCAATCGGCAAAGCACCATGTGCAGCCGTTGCAATGCGCGGGGTCGACCACCGCCACCGGCAGCGCCGGCGGCGCGCCCGGCAGCCAGGGCATCACGAACAGCGCGCCGAGCGCCAGCACCAGCGCGATCCAGGTGACGATCGGCGCCACGTCGGCCAGCGGCAGCACGCCGAGC
>DASURM010000560.1:0-4149 GCA_036280035.1 Burkholderiaceae bacterium
TGGGCCCGGTGATCGCGGTGCGGCCGTACACCGGCAACGACCACTACTGGCAGGTGTACTTCGACACCAACGAGGCGATCGTGCGCACCGTTCGCGAGGCCGGCTGGCCGGCGCCGACGCCGAGCCAGATCGTGCGGCAGGGCTGAGGCACTGCGATCGGGGTCGACACCGAGCGCGACGAAGCATGCGCTGCCTTCGCGTCGTCGCGCCGCTGGCAGGCTGTGCACTCAGTGCCGGCGGGTCGGTCGTCCACGCGCAGAGCATCGAGCCGCGCGCGTACTCCAACGCGCCGGTGGACATGAACTTCCTAGTCAGCGGCCTGGCGTTCACGCGCGGCGCATTGGCGTTCGACACCCTGCCGATTGCCGATCCTCGTCTGAAGACCACGAGCGCCGTACTCGGCTACGCCCGGGTGCTCGACCTATGGGGCCGATCGGGCAAGTTCGATGTCATCGTGCCCTATACGTGGCTGTCCGGCACGGCCACCTACCAGGACGGGCCGATCGAACGCAAGGTCGCCGGCCCGGGCGATCCGCTGCTGCGGCTGTCGGTCAACCTGCTGGGGGCACCGGCGATGAAGCTGCCGGAGTTCCGCTCGTATCAGCAGGATCTGATCGTCGGCACGAGCCTGCAGGTGTCGGTGCCTGTTGGACAGTACGACGCGACGAGGCTGGTGAACATCGGTACCCATCGATGGTTCTTCAAGCCGGAGATCGGCGCGTCGAAGGCGTTCGGCCCCTGGACACTGGAAGGCGCGGCCGCGGTGACGCTGTACACCACCAACGACGACTTCTACAACGGCAACCGACGCGCGCAAGACCCGCTGTACTCGCTGCGTGCGCACGTCATCTACAACTTTTCCGGCGGAATCTGGGCCTCGCTGGACGGCACCGTCTACGCCGGCGGCCGCACCACGCTCAACAGCACGACCAACAGCGACCTGCAGCAGAACTGGCGCGTCGGCGCGACCCTGGCGCTGCCGGTGGACATCCACCACTCGGTCAAGCTCTACGCCAGCAGCGGGGTCTCGGCGCGCACCGGCAACAGCTTCGACCTGCTCGGCATCGCGTGGCAGTACCGGTGGGGCGGCGGGCTGTGAGGCAAGGCCGGGTCGACGGGCTGCCGATGTCAGCCCGCCGGCGTCGCCCGGGCGGCGCTGCTGCGGCATCTGGCCGAGGCGGTAAGCGGCTGAAGCCCGACTCCCTGGGAACTCCTGCAGCCATGGCTTCGCCTGGTGCGTCGACCATGACACCGATCGTCGCCTCATGATAGACTAGTCATCTCACTAGTCAGCTCGAGGTCGGCATGCAAACATGGCCAGTTCAAGACGCGAAGGCGCGATTCAGCGAGTTCCTCGAGGCCTGCATGGCCGAGGGCCCTCAGATGGTCACCAAGCGCGGCGCTGAAGCAGCGGTCCTCGTGCCGGTCGACGAGTGGAGGCGCCTACAGGCCGCTGCCCGCCCATCGCTGAAGCAACTGCTGCTGTCGAATGAAGCCCGCGCCGAGCTCCGGGTTCGTGCGCGAGGCTCCGCCCGCAGGCGCAAGGTCACCGCGGCCGCCTGACGCACATGTATCTGCTCGACACCAACGTCGTCTCCGAACTCCGCAAGCCACGCCCGCATGGTGGCGTGGTCGCCTGGCTGCAGGCGATCGAGGATTCCGATCTTCATCTGTCCGCAGCCACGCTGGGCGAACTCCAGGCCGGAGTCGAACTGACCCGAGACCAGGACGCCTCCAAGGCCACCGAGATCGAGGCTTGGCTCGAAATCGTCGCCCAGTGCTACAACGTGCTACCCATGGACGGCCCGACGTTCCGGACATGGGCCCGACTGATGCACCGCCGATCGGACACCTTGTACGAGGACGCGATGATCGCGGCGACGGCAATCGCCCACAACCTCACTGTCGTGACGCGCAATGTCGCCGACTTTGCGCTGTTCAAGGTTCGGGTACTGAACCCGTTCAAACCACTGAAGACTTGACGACGACCGCGTTCGCGCACGGGTTGCGCTGCCTTCGTCGACTGCTCGCGGCTGACCTCAACCCGCAGCCTGATGGTGAAATGTGTAGCGGCCCAGCTCGCGCTCGCCACTGTCGTCGACGGCGAGCAGCCGCACCACGAAGTCGTGCGACGAAAGCTGTCGGACGAAGCTCATCTTCGGCGCGAACAGCACCTCGCCGCCGGCGGCGTCGAACGGGATGTCGCGCAGCCGCTCGGGCCGACCCGGCGCGAACGAGTACGCGAACTCGGCGTCGATCCGCGTCACGCCGGCCAGCGGCGCATCGAGGCGGCTGATCAGCTGGTCGTCGCCGGGCGCCAGCGAGCACACCACGCTGCCGTTGTGCGGCACCCGGTACTCGTGCACCTGGCGGCCCGCCGCCTCGAGCCGCTCGACGAACGCGCCGGTCACGGCCGCCCGCACCTCGCCGTGATCGAACGCCGCGCGCACGCCGCGCGCGAGCGCGATCAGCTCGTCGAGCTGCGCGCCGCAGGCGTCGCAACCCATCAGGTGCGCATCGATCGACTCGGTGGCCTCGGCGTCGGTGTCGCCGAGCCAGTAGTCGGTCAGCGTATCGCGGTCGATGTGCGCAGCGCTCATTGGTGCACCCTTGCGGCCTTCGCCCCCTTCGGAGCGGCCGGGCGGGGGCTCATGCCGCCCTCCTGGCGCCGTCGACGCAGCGGCGCAGCTTGTCGATACCGCGGTGGCGGATGACTCGCACGTTGCCGGCCGACAGGCCGAGCGCGCGGCCCACGGCGTCGGCCGGCTGCTCGTCGTAGAAGCTCATCACCAGCACCGCGCGCTCGCGCTCGGGCAGGCGCTCGAGGCAGTGCGCGACGCGCTGGTGATCGAGCCGCGGCGCGACGTGCGCCTCGTCGGTCAGCGGCAGCTCGTGCGCGTGGCGCTGCAGCAGTTGCTCGCGACGCCACTGCGCGCGCCGCTGGTCGATCACCGTCAGCCGGCAGACCCCGAGCACGAACGACACGATGCGCTCGGGCGCGTCGATCTCACCGGCGCGCAGCTTCTCGATCGCCAACGCCATCACGTGCTGCACCAGGTCGTCGGCGCCGTGGTCGTCGCGCAGGTGGCGCTGGCCGTAGCGGCGCACGCGCGGCGCCAGCAGGCGGTAGAGCCGCGCCTCGGCGTCGCGCGCGCTGCCGTCGGGCGCGGCCGCGATCGCGCGCGCCAGTTGCGCCTCGGGCCCATCGGCGAGGGCGTCGTTGGCGGTGGCGGTTCTGGCGTCCACGCGCCAAGCATAGGGCCAAGTGGGAGGCGTGCGGCGCAGAAAGATCGCTGTAACGCCGGCGTCGCTGGCGACACAACCCGGGCTCATCCAAGCCAACCGGAGAATCCCCATGGTCACCAACCCGCAGACCGGCACCAACATCCACGAGGTCGCCGAGCACATCTACCGCATCAACACGCCGATCGCGCTGCCCGACGGGCAGGCGTTCAACTTCAACCAGTACCTGCTGATCGACGACGCGCCGCTGCTGTTTCACACCGGGCCGCGCCAGCTCTTCCCGCTGGTGCGCGACGCGATCGCCGCGGTGATGCCGATCGAGCGGCTGCGCTACGTGGGCTTGTCGCACACCGAGGCCGACGAGTGCGGCTCGCTGAACCTCTTCCTGCAGGCGGCACCGCAGGCGCAGCCGCTGTGCAGCCAGGTGGCTGCGATGGTGTCGATCGGCGACCTCGCCGACCGCGCACCGCGCGCGCTGGCCGACGGCGAACGGCTCGTGCTCGGTCACCACGAGATCCAGTGGTTCGATACGCCGCACGTACCGCACGGCTGGGACTGCGGGCTGCTGATCGACCGCACGACCAGCACCCTCTTCTGCGGCGACCTGTTCACGCAGGGCGGCAGCGGCGCCGAGGCGCTGACCGAGCGCGACATCCTCGGGCCGAGCGAAGCGTTTCGCAAGCCGATGGACTACTACGCGCACGCACCGCAGACGCGAGCGGTGCTGCACCGCCTGGCCGCCGAGCAGCCGCGCACGCTGGCGTGCATGCACGGCAGCGCCTGGCGCGGCGACGGCGCGGGATTGTTGCGGGCGTTGGCCATGGAACTGGCGCGCCAGGCGTAGGCGGTCCGGCGCCGGCCCTGCGCCGATGGCCTGCTGCTCGATCGGGACGGAGGCGCGACAAC
>DASURM010000561.1:0-7053 GCA_036280035.1 Burkholderiaceae bacterium
GACCGCCTGCCGTTCCGGACCGTACAGCCGGTGCACGAGCGGGTGGTAGAGCGCAGCGGCGTCCGGCTGCACGCCGCCCAGTGGGGAACGAGCGGGCCGTGGCTCGCGTTCGCTCAGCCGTTCCAGATCGTGCACTCGCAACTGCTGAAGGCCACCGTGCCCTACCTGTCGCAGCACTGCCGCGTGTTGACGATGGACGGCCGCGGCAACGGCCGCTCCGATCGGCCGCGCGGGCAGCACGCGTACACCTTCGATCACTTCCATGCCGACTTCGTCGCGGTGCTCGATGCCTTCGCGATCGATCGGGTGGCGCTGGTCGGCTTTTCGGCGGCCGCAATGATCGTGTTGCGCCTGGCGGCCGAGCAACCGCAGCGCGTGAGCCACGTGATCACCGCCGGGGGATTCGCCGACTCGCTGGTGCAGACCGAAGCGATGGCCAAGCGCATGCAGAAGGAAGCCGATCTGCTGGCGCGCGACTGGCCGGCCTATGTCGACTACTTCATGTCGTGCATCTTCAGCGAGCCGCACTCGTCCAAGCCGTACGAGGACGGCGTGCACTACGGCTGGGCCACCGATGCCGATGTGATCCAGTGGGTGCGCCAAGCCTGGCTGAACCTGGATCTGCGCGACCACGCACGCCGCGTGGCCTGCCCCACGCTGGTCATTCACGGTGACGCCGACCAGCGCGTGCCGCACGCCAAGGGGCGCGAGATTCACGCCCTTGTGCCCGGCGCCAAGGCGCTCACCATCGCCGCTGGCGGCCACGTGACGATGGCGCGCGACCCCGTGGTGTTCAATCGTGCCGTGCGCGACTTCGTGGCCGGTGCACCGGCCGTGCGCACCTGGGTGCGCGGCATGAAGCGCCCGCGCAAGGCCTTGTTCATCTCCAGCGCGATCGGCCTCGGTCACGTGCAGCGCGACATCGCCATTGCACGCGAACTGCGCAAACTCGAGCCGGAGTTGCAGATTGACTGGTTCACCGTCGATCCGGCTGCGCGCTACCTGGAGCGCGAAGGCGAACGGCTGCACCCGATCACCCGGCGCCTGGCCAACGAGAGCAAACACTTCGAAGGCATGGCCGGCGAGCACGACCTGAGTGCGTTCTTCGCGCTGCGCACGATGGACGAGATCATGGCGAGCAACTTCATGACCTTCGTCGACCTGATGGAATCGGAGCATTACGACCTCGTGATCGGCGACGAGGCGTGGGACGTCGACTACTACTACCACGAGAACCCGGAGCTGAAACGCCAGCCGTTCGTGTTTCTCACCGACTTCGTCGGCTGCCTGCCGATGGAGCCCGGCAACGAGCGCGAGGCACTGCTGTGCGCCGACCGCAATGCCGACGACATCGAACACGTCGCGCGCTACCCGTACCTGCGCGATGCCGCGATCTTCATCGGCAACCGCGATGACGTGACCGAACAACCCTTCGGCCCCGGCCTGCCCGGCATCCGCGAGTGGACCGACAAGAATTTCTGCTACTGCGGGTACTGCCTGCCGTTCGACCCCAAGGCGCTGGCCGACACCGAGCGACTGCGCGCACAGCACGGCTACCGCGCCGATGAGAAGGTCGCGATCGCCGCCGTCGGCGGCACGTCGACTGGGCGGCACCTGTTGCAGCGCATCGCGCAGGCGTTTCCGCGCATGAAGCAGCGCCTGCCCGAGCTGCGAATGATTCTCGTGACCGGCCCGCGCATGGGCCCGAGTGGCTTTCCGCAGGTGCCGGGGCTCGAGGTCGAGCCCTACGTGCACAACCTGTACGAGCACCTCGCCTGCTGCGACCTCGCGCTGGTGCAAGGCGGCCTCTCCACCACGATGGAGCTGGTTGCCACGCGGCGGCCGTTCCTGAGCTTTCCGCTGCAGCGGCACTTCGAGCAGTGCGTGCATGTGCGGCAGCGCCTGGCGAACTACCACGCCGACCGTTCGCTCGACTACGCCACGCTCGACCCCGACACGCTGGCCGAGCGCGCGTTGGCCGCGATGCACGAGCCGGTGCGTTACCGGCCAGTGGAGGCCGATGGTGCGAAGCGCGCGGCGCTGCGCATCGCGCAGGTACTCGAGAACCGCTCATGGGCGCGCTGACGCAACGACCGCTCCGCGCCATGACCAAGCACTGCATCAGGGCCTTGCACGCGGCGAATCGACGCCGTCCGGGGCCCTGCCGTCCGCCGCCCACTCCGCCCGGCGGCGAAGTGCCGTAGCGCCGCCGCTGCGATCCCCATCAAGCCGCACCTGATCGCGCCTGAAACGGCGCGATCGGGATGTGTGCGCCCCGCCCGGCCGTGCGCTTGCTCCAGGCACGGTCGCCGGAGTAGCTCGCTCTGGTCGTGTTTCACAGGAGTACCCCATGGCCGCCCTTGGCTTCTTGTACGGACTGCTGGTCTATGTGTTCTTCCTCGCCACTTTCGTCTACGCGATCGGCTTCGTCGGCAACCTGCCGCTGCTGCCGCGCACCATCGATACCGGCTCCAGCGCGCCACTGGTCGAGACACTCATCGTCGACCTCGGCCTGCTCGGCGCGTTCGCGCTGCAGCACAGCGTGATGGCTCGGCGCGGTTTCAAGCGCTGGTGGACGCGCTTGGTGCCGGAGTCGGTCGAGCGCAGCACTTTCGTCCTCGCCGCCACCGCTGTACTCGCGCTGCTGCTGTGGCAATGGCGCCCGATCGCCGAACCGGTGATCTGGCACGTCGAGAATCCGATCGGTCGCGTCGTGCTGCACCTGCTGTTCTGGGCCGGCTGGGCGGTGCTGCTGATCAGCACGTTCCTGATCAATCACTTCGAGCTGTTCGGCGTGCGCCAGGTGTTCGGCAAACTGGCCGGGCGCGGTGTGCCTGCGCCCGAGTTCCGCACGCCGGGCTTCTATCGCCACGTGCGGCACCCGATCTACCTCGGCTTCGTGATCGCGTTCTGGGCCACGCCGCAGATGAGCGCCGGCCACCTCCTGTTCGCTATCGCCACCACCGGCTACATCCTGGTGGGTATCTGGTTCGAGGAGCGCGATCTGATCGAACAGTTCGGCGCCCGCTACCGCGTGTACCGCGCGCAGGTCGGCATGCTGCTGCCACGGCTGCGAAAGGGCAGCCGTCACAGCCAGGCCGGCCACTGAGGCGCTGCGAGGGCAGCAAGCTGCCGGCGCCGGCGCAGCCCTGCCAGGCACAACGGGCGCTGCTGCCTGTCGCCTGGCCGGGCCCCTGAAGCGGCTCGGATGCAACAGCTCCGCACCGGCTCGAGGGCTTTGGCGGTGTTTGGCCGCCTGCCGCGCACGCACCGGGCTTATGCTTGCGCTCCCGCGCCCGGCCACAAGCCCTGGGCGCTCGCGTGGAGACTTCCGCATGGCAGCAGCACGATCGATCGCATCGCTGACGCTGGGCTTCGGCCTGGTGTCGATCCCGGTCAAGCTGTACTCGGCCACCGAAAGCTCGGCCAGCGTGCGCTTCAACCTGCTGGCCAAGGACGGTTCGCGCGTCAGGCAGCAATACGTGTCGGAGCGGGACGGCAAGGTCGTCGAGCGCGCCGACATGGTCAAGGGCTACGAGTTCGAGAAGGACAAGTTCGTGCTGTTCGAACCCTCCGAGCTGAAGGCGCTCGAGGAGGGCTCGAGCCACACCATCGACATCGTCGCCTTCGTGCCCGAGAAGTCGATCGACCCGATCTACTACGACAAGGCCTACATGCTGGCGCCCGACAAGCGCGGCGGCAAGCCGTACGCGCTGCTGGCGCAGGCGATGCGGCAGAGCGGCCGCTGCGCGCTGGCGCGCTGGTCGTGGAAGAGCAAGCGCTACGTGGTGCAGGTGCGCCCGGCCGAAGACGGTCTGATGCTGCAGCAGCTGTACTTCGCCGGCGAGGTGCGCTCGCTGAAGGATCTGGCGATCGAGAAGGTCGACGTCACGCAGGCCGAGCTGGATCTGGCGATGCAACTGATCGACCAGATCGCCGATGACGGCTACGACCCCACCGAGTACCGCGACGAAGAGAAGGAGCGCGTGCTCGCAGCCATCGATCGCAAGATCGCGGGCCAGCAGATCGTCGCGCACGAAGAGGTCGAGACCCAAGCCGGTGGCCAGGTGATCGATCTAATGGAGGCGCTGCGCGCCAGCCTCGGCAAGCGTGCCGGCGGCGGCAAGGCCGCACCGGGCCAGGTACCCAAGGCCGAGCCGGCCGAGGCCCGAAAGGGCGTGCGTCGCGCCGCCGAGGCCACGGCGCCGGCGCGGGCGCGAGCCCGCAAGTAGTCGACGCGCGAGTGAACCGACCCGTTGCGAAGCCGCTCGCGGGCGAGGGCCAGTCAAGCCACCATTCGCTGAAGAGCGTGCGCCAGATGCTCGGCCTGTCGGCAGCCACGTTGTCAGGGCTGGTCGACGCCGGCTTCGTCACGCCGAGCCGCGGGCCGCGCAACGAGTACCGGTTCTCGTTCCAGGACATCGTGCTGTTGCGCACCGCGCATCGGCTGCGCTCGGCCCGCATCCCGCCGCGGCGCATCGTCGAGGCGATGCGCAGCCTGCGCGAGCAGCTGCCCGGACAGCTGCCGCTGAGTGGCCTGCGCATCAGCGCGGTCGGCAACGACGTCGCCGTGCAGCACGGCGGCGTGCAGTGGGCGGCCGAGTCGCGACAGATGCTGCTCGACTTCGACGTCGCGCCGGCCGGCGGCACGGTGTCGCTGATCGGTCGCGAGTTCCACGCTGCGGCTGCGCCGCCCCGGCCGTTGGCGACCGCCGGTGCCGACGAGCGGCTCGCGCGGGCACGCGAACTCGAGGCAAGCGACCCTGGTTCGGCCGAGCAGGCGTATCGCGACGCCATCGCGCACGGGGCCGACACCGCCGACGCGCACCTGAACCTCGGTGCGCTGCTGTACGAAAGCAGCCGCCTCGACGAGGCACTGGCCGCCTACGACCAGGGCCTGGTGCATCACCCCGGCGAGCCGCGGCTGCACTACAACCGCGCGCTCGCGCTGGAGGATCTGCACCGCCCGGGCGACGCGCTGGCTGCCTACGACGCGTGCCTGCGGCGGGCGCCGGATTTCGCAGACGCGCATTTCAATGCCGCGCGGCTGGCCGAGCAGCTCGGCAAGGACCAGCTCGCGCTGCGCCACTTCAGCGCGTACCGTCGATTGGAACGCTAGTGACCGAACGTCTGCGCATCGCGATCGACAGCGGCCAGGCCGTTTCTGGGCTGCTCGAATCGCCACCTTCGCCACTGGCGTGCTACGTGTTCGGCCACGGCGCCGGCGCGGGCATGGAGCATCCGTTCATGACGCGGGTCGCGACCGGCCTCGCCGAGCGCGGCATCGCGACGCTGCGCTACCAGTTTCCGTACATGGAACGCGGCGTGCGCCGGCCCGACGTGCCGAAGGTGGCGCACGCCGCGGTGCGCGCCGCGGTGGCCGAGGCCGCGCAGCGACAACCGCGCCTGCCCCTGATCGCCGGCGGCAAGTCGTTCGGCGCGCGCATGACGTCGCAGGCGCAGTCGGCATCGCCGTTGCCGGGCGTGGTGGGTCTGCTGTTCTTCGGCTTTCCGCTCCATCCGGCCGGCAAGCCGTCGATCGATCGTGCGCAGCACCTCGCCGGCGTGAAGGTGCCGATGCTGTTCGTGCAAGGCACGCGCGACGAGCTGGCCGACGCCAGCCTGATCGAGCCCACCGTCGAGGCGCTGCACAGCCATGCCGCGCTGCACTGGGTGCCCGAGGGGGACCACTCGCTGCACGTGCCGGCGCGCTCGGGCCGCAGCGACACGGAGGTGCTCGATGCGGCGCTCGGCGCGGTGCGCGCCTGGGTCGAGCGCATCCTCGAGCGCTAGCCGGCGGCGGGGGCCGTGCCCCGCGCACTCAGGGCATGCCGCGCGTCTCGTTGCGCTTCATCGTCAGGTACTCGTCGCGACCCATCTCGTGCAACTGCGGCGCGTGGCGCTCGGTGGCCGCGAACCAGTCGCCCAGTCGCTTGTCGAGTCGCTCGGCCGGCGGCACTGCCAGGGAGTCGACGTACGTCGCCACCGCCAGGTAGTAGCGCATCGCGTTGCGCTCGACCATGCCGCGCACGCCGCCGATATAGGTCGGCTTGCCGTCGGCACGGCTGGCAGCGACCGTGAAGCCTATCTTCTCGCGCCCCAGCGTGGCCAGGTACGCCCGCATCGCCAGGCGCTCGGTGATGCCGAAGGCGTAGCTGTACGACACATGGATGTAGGTGCGTCCGCCGTCGACCCCGGTGGCCTCGAGCCACACCTGGTCGTGCGCATCGGCCGGCGCGGGATCGGCCGCCATCTGCACGCGCACGTAGTCAGGGCCCGCGCTGACGACGCGAAACCCGAACCCCACCGTCTTGCCGACTCCGGCTGGCTGCTCGACCTTGCGCCCCACCACCATCTCGAGGGCACTGCTGCCCTTGAGGCGACAGCGCTTGGTGTTGAGGTGCAGGATCAGCACGTCGCACCAGCTCGCGCGCTCCTGCAGCGCGGGCCCGGCGACGGCGAACGGCTGCGCGATCACCGCGTCGACGTCGCCACTGAGTGCGTCGTCGCCGGAGGCGGAATGCAGCAGCAGCGGCTCCTGGAACGGGCTGTTCGCCAAGGCCGTGCGCAACTCGTCGTAGCGCGCACGCAGGCCGGCCGCGTCGCCCGACAAGGTCTGCGCCGACGCGGCGCACAGCCAACCCAGGGTGGCCGCCACGCACAGGTGCCGTGCCAGCCATCGGGCGCGGCCAACGCCGCGCCCGGTCATCAATGCATGCATCGCCAAACTCGCTCCTCCATTGTGCCGCACCGCCCAGGTCGCGCAGTGTCGGACAGCCTTGTCAGGCACGCAACTTCGCGCGGTGCGGGTCGCTTCGCGGCGCTGCCACCCGCAGGGCTCGGCCACCCGACGATGGACCCAGGCCCCGACGGGCATGCGAAGATGACCAACAGGTCGGCGGACACGACGGCGACGGCCCGCCCATCCACTTCCTCGGCCCGCGCCGCACCGGAGCGCAACGTGATTCGCCGTCGCCCGCTCCCGTTGGTCCGAGCGCTGGCCTGCGTGGCACTGGTTTGCTCGACGGTGCCGGGCCATGGAGCCGACGCGCA
>DASURM010000562.1:0-2266 GCA_036280035.1 Burkholderiaceae bacterium
CAGCCAGCCGATCAGCCGCTCGATCTGCGCGCTGCGGTTCTCGCCCGACAGGCACCAGTGGCAGAAGTGCTCGCAGTTGTTGCTCGCGATGCGGTAGCGGTTCTCGCCCAGCCGCGAGCGGGCACGCGCCACCACCTCGGCCGACGTGAAGCGGCGCGACGAGTCGGCCAGCGCGGCCACGCCGTGGCCACCGGCGAACTCGGCGAGCGACACCTCTTCCACCGGGCGGCGGGTCAGCGCTGCGCGCGACCAACCGGCGTAGTGCACGACCCGCCCAGCTCCGATGTAGATGCCGTGGTGCGTGTAGCCGCGGCGCGGGCTGACCAGATGCGCGCCGGGTGCGAACGGCTCGCGCGCGGCCGCCGGCGGCGTCGTGGCGAGGTGGGGTGTGGGGTCCATGGTCGCGGTCTCGATATGGCGCCATTGCAGCGGGACCTTGCGCGCGCGAAAAGTCGGTGCGTATCCGAGCGCGGGGTGGCCCCAGTTGGGAGCACCCCGATGTCTCAACCTCGAGTCAGGCGCGCAGCGCGTCGTCGATCTGGCGTGAGGCGCCGCGGCCGACGCTGCCGGTGACGGCCACCGAAGGGCCGGCGGCCAGCATGCGCTGGAACGCCGCGCGCACGCTGTCGGCCGAGACCTCGCGCACGCGAGCCAGCCGCTCGGCGACGCCGCGCGCGCGCCCGATCGCGAACAGGTCGAGCGCGGCGTCTTCCGCGCGCTGCGCCACCCGTTCGTCTTGGCGCAGCAGGCGCACCACCATTTGATTGCGCGCCCGCTCGAGGTCGACTGCGCCGATGCGCCCGGCCAGCTCGCGCATCAGGCGCGACACCTGACCGAGCACGACCATCAGGTGCTCGGGTGCGAATGAGGCTTCGATCGCGAGCTGGCCGCCGAACTCGAAGCGGTCGGCGTTGCATGCCGCGTGGTACACGAGGCCGCGTTTCTCGCGCAGTTCGGTCAGCAGCGGCGAACTCATGCCGTCGCCGAGCACGGCGGCGGCGAGGTCTGCCGCGGCATCGTCGTCGGTGCGGCCGGCGATCGGGTAGCCCATCACCAGGTGCATCTGGCGCCCGGCATCCATGCGCTTGGCGCGCGTACCGCCGGCGTAGTCGGCCGCGGGCAGGGCATTGAGGTGGCCGCGCGGCATGTCGCCGAACGCGGCCTCGGCCGCGCGCAGCACCGCGTCGGCGTCGACGCCGCCCGCGGCGGCCACCACCAGGTTGGCGCCGGTGTAGTGCTGCTGCACGTGCGCGGCCAGTTGCTCGCGAGTGCAGCGCTCGATCACGCGGCGCTGGCCGATCACCGGCTGCGCCGCCGGATGCGCGGCCCAGCAGGCATGGTCGAACAGCTGGTAGGCCACGGTGAGCGGGTCGTCTTCGACCTCGGCCACCTCCTGCAGCAGCACCTCGCGCTCGCGCGCCAGTTCGTCCTCGGGGAAGGTGGCGTGGCGCACGATGTCGGCCAGCATCGCGACGAACTGCGGCGCGTGCTGGCCCAGGCCGCGCATGTGGTAGGCGGTGTGGTCCTTGTCGGTGTGCGCGTTGACCTCGGCGCCGAGCGTCTCGGCATCGAGGTTCACGCGGTACGCGTCGCGCTCGAGCGTGCCCTTGAACGCCATGTGCTCGAGCACGTGGCCGATGCCGTTGAGGGCCCGGCTCTCGTGCGCGCTGCCGACGCGCACGAACACGCTGACGCCGCCGGTGCGCCGCTGCGGCCGCGGCATCGCCACCACGCGCACCCCATTGGGCAGCGTGTGCAGCAGGGCGTCGTCGTCGGACAGCGGTTTCACGCGGCCGCACGGTACACGAAATCGGCGACCGCGCCCGCGCCGGCCGCGGTGCCCTACAGCGGTGCCACCGGGATGCAGATGCGGCAGCCGAAGACGCCGCTGGCGGCGTCGTAGCCGGCGTCGCCTGGGTAGTGCTCGAAGCACGGCCGGCCGTCGAGCTGCATCCGGCTGCCCGGCAGCCAATCGCGCAGCAGGCGGGCCCACGCGGTCGCGATGTCGGCGCTGGTGCCCTCGAAAGGCATCTCGGCATAGCGGCCGCCGGGCAGTGTGGTGACCAATGCCGTGCCCGAGGGCCGGTAGTGGTCGTCCACCTCGACGCAGGCGTCGTAGCGGCACAGCGCCGCTTCGGTGATGCTCGGGTCGTCGTGGCTGATGCCGAACGCGCGCGCGAACGCCTCGCCCGAACCGAAGCCGACCGACAGCGCCACCTGCAGCACCGACAGCCGCGGTTGCGCCGCCAGTCGGCCGGCGCCGAGT
>DASURM010000563.1:0-2526 GCA_036280035.1 Burkholderiaceae bacterium
GACGACAAGCGCAAGGCCGTGCGGCAACTGGTCGCGCGGCGCGAGCTGAGCCAGGCGCTGGTGTTCGTGAACTCCAAGCTCGGCGCGGCGCGGCTGGCGCGCGCGTTCGAGCGCGACGGCCTGAACACCACGGCGCTGCACGGCGACAAGTCGCAGGACGAGCGGCTCAAGGCGCTCGATGCGTTCAAGCGCGGCGATGTTCAACTGCTTGTGGCCACCGACGTGGCGGCGCGCGGCCTCGACATCGTCGACCTGCCGGTGGTCTTCAACTACGACGTGCCGTTCAACGCCGAAGACTACGTGCACCGCATCGGCCGCACCGGGCGCGCCGGCCAGTCGGGGCTTTCGGTGACACTGGTGACGCGCGACGACACACGGCTGGTGGGCGACATCGAGCGGCTGATCAGGAAGAAGATCGAGATCGAGCCGTTCGATTTCGACGACGAGCGGCCGCGCCGAGCGCCGCGGCGCTCGCGTGACGACGACGACGATCGGCGTGGCGAGCTGCGGGCTGCGCGCTCCGATGAGCGACGCGCGCAGCCGGCGCCGGCCGACCCACTGTTCGACCGGCCGTACGAGCCCAGCAGCAGCGCCGCGCCGGCGTGGGAGGTGTCGCAGCCGGCGCCGCTGAATCCGCGGCGCACGGTGTCGGCCAACATCAAGCCGCGGCGCAAGGTGGCCTCGTTGCTCGGGGGCGGCCGCGGCTGAGGCCACTGCGCCGCCGTGCGAGCCTCAGTGGCGCGCGCTGTTCTGGCTGGCCGTGGTGGCCGGCTTCGTGCTCGCGCTGTGGCCGCAGCCCAACCCGCCACGGTCGTGGTTCGCGGGCGCTGACAAGGTGCAGCACGCGCTGTCGTTCTCGGTGCTGGTCTGGCTCGGGGTGCGCGGCGGCTACCGGCGTACGCTGGCGCTGGTGGCCGGGCTGCTGGTGCTCGGCGGCGCGATCGAGGTGGCGCAGAGCTTCACGGCCACGCGAACGGCCGAGTGGTTCGACTGGATCGCCGATGCCGCGGGCATCGCGCTCGGCGCAGCCGTCGTGCGATTCGAGGGGCGCCGGCGCGCGAGCCGCTCACCCGGCCTGGAACAGGAACACGGCCGGTAGCCGCGCAGAGATCGCCGGCGGCGCCTGGCGCCACTGGCTCACGCGCTGCATGCGGCACCAGCCGTCGCGCCAGCCGAGTGCGCAGGCGATGCACAGCCGCGTCGTCGGCGCCAGGTGCTGCAGCAGCGCCTGCAGCAGTGCCGGGTTGCGGTAGGGCGTCTCGATCGCGATCTGGGTTTGCGTCTGTCGCCGCGACGTCGCTTCCAACTCGCGGATTCGCGCCGCGCGGGCGTCGCCGTTGATCGGCAGGTAGCCGACGAACGCGAACTGCTGGCCGTTCAGGCCGCTCGCGGCCAGCGCGAGCATCGGCGCGCTGGCGCCCGGCAAGGGTTCGACCGCGAGCCCCTGCGCGTGCGCCAGCGCCACCAGCGTGGCGCCCGGGTCGGCGACCGCGGGCAGGCCGGCCTCGGACAGCAGGGCGATGTCGTGCCCGGTCAGCGCGGGTTCGAGCAGCGAGGCCCAAGCGGGATCGGTATCGCCCGGCGTCTCGCCGCCCTTACCCTTGGCGGGTCGCGGCAGTTCGCGAATCGCCAGCGACTGCAGCGGCGCGGCCAGCGGCACCTCGGTCGCGATGCGCTTGATGAAGGCGCGCGCCGTCTTGGCATCTTCGACCACCCAGTGCGTCAGCGCGGCGGCGCGCTCGATCACCGCCTGCGGCAGCACGCTGTTCAGAGGCATGGGCTGCGGCGCGCCGAAATCGAGTCCGTTGGGCACCAGCACCAGGGTGCCCCTGCGCGGCCCCGAGGCAGTCATGCCGTGCCCAGCGGGTCGAGACCGGCGGCGCGCAGCATCGCGCTGGTGCGAATCAGCGGCAGGCCGACCAGCGCGGTCGGATCGTCCGACTCGATGGCCTCGGCCAGCACGATGCCCAGCGTTTCGCACTTGGCGCTGCCGGCGCAGTCGTACGGCTGCTCCAACCGGAGATAGCGTTCGATCTCGTCGTCGCCGAACTGGCGAAAGCGCACGGTGACGGTCGCCAACGCCTGCCGCTCGAAGGCGTCGGACATGCGCACCACCGCCACCGCGGTGTGAAAGTGCACCGCGCGTCCGCGCATCGCGCGCAACTGCTGCGTCGCGCGATCGTGGCTGCCGGGCTTGCCGAGCGCCCGGCCATCGAGTTCGGCCACTTGGTCCGAGCCGATCACCGTGGCCTGCGGTTCGCGCGCGGCGACGTCGTGAGCCTTGGCCAGCGCGAGCCGTTGCGCCAGAGCGGCCGGGGCCTCGTCGGGCGCGGCGATCTCGTCGACCCGCGGGGCCATCACGGTGAACGGCAGGCGCAGCCGCTCGAGCAGTTCGCGCCGGTAGCGCGAAGTCGACGCCAGGATCAATCGCGACGCGCCGTCCATGCGCGAATTGTCCCATCGCACGCGGCTTACACTGGCTCGATGACGGCGCGCAGCCTCGAACCGACCCGGCTCGATGTGGCG
>DASURM010000564.1:0-9407 GCA_036280035.1 Burkholderiaceae bacterium
CGCCAGCGCGCGCGCCTGCGCCACGGCTTCGAGGTCGGGCGCGAACTCGGCGTCGTCGAAGCACACCGGCAGTCGCCAGCGGCGGCCGGGCCTGGCGAGCGACGGCGCGGTGCGTGCCAATTCGAGCAGCGCCTGCGCCGCGTCGCCGGCGAGGTCGCTGTCTTCGTCCGCGCGGAAGTGCACCGTCACCGTGGTGTACGCCGGCACGCATTCGGCGATGCCGGGCCACGATGCGCGCGCACGCGCCAGCGCGTCGGCGAAGCCCATCACGCGCTCGCGCGTGGCCTCGTCGATCACCGAGCCGAACTCGACGATCCAGGCGCAGTCGCCGAGCGGGCGCAGGCGAGGGCAGGGCGGCGTCGCCATGATTCCCGACATGATGCCGCGTGCGGCAGCGAACACGATCCGGACGACCCACGATGATCACGCGGCCGTGCCACGGGCCGGGTTCCCCGGCCCGTCGCAATGCTGCGTATTTCCAACTCACGACACTAGCGTTCGGTCAGCACCTCGCCGCTGCGTCCGGGCAGCGCGCCCCAGCCGAGGTCGCGAACCGGCGCCGCTGTCGCCGGCAGCGATGCATGCAGCATCGCCAGCGAGCCCAGCCGGTGTCCCTGCCGGAGCCAGCCGTCGAGGATCGACTCGAAAGTCGTCGCGAGCAGGCCTCCCTCCAGCTCGGCATGGAGCGTGAACACTTGGTCGGTGTCGTGTCGGGTGCGCGCGAGCACAGCATCGGCGACGTTGGTTTCGTCGACGCCGTCCAGCCCGATCAACTCGTCGAGCGTCGGCAGCGTGGTCGGAAGTTGCAGGTGGCGCAGCGTGCGCGCGCCCAGGCGAGGCCTGAAAGGCCTGCTGCCGCGGCAGTCCGACGCATAGGCCATGCCCCAGTCGTCGATCTGCGCCAGCGCGTCGTCGTTCATCTGCCAGCCTGCGGCGCCGTGGGTGGAGGGCGCCGCACCGAACACCTGCTCGAAGCATTGACGCGCGAGCGCCATCTGCGCGCGCGTCCAGTGCGCGTCGCGTCGGCGCACGTTGTCGTGCCACAGCACGTGGTCCCAGGCATGAATACCGCATTCGTGCCCGGCGTCGCGGCACGCACGCAGCGGCGCGGCGCCGCGGCGCGCGATCAGCGGCGCCGGCAGCAGCAGCCCGTACAGCAGCGTGCGAGCGCCGTAGTGTCTCAGCACCGAGGTGCGCGACACCTTCGACAGGAAACCGCGCCTGAAGGCCCGCCGCAGCGCCCAGCCGGTGTGGTCAGGCCCCAGGCTGAACAGGAAGGTGACGGCGATGCCGCGGCGCTCGAAGACGCGCAGCAGCCGCGGAACGCCCTCGAGCGTGCCGCGCAGCGTGTCGACGTCGACCTTCAGCGCGATCAGGCCCACGGCGCCATGGCTTCAGGCCTCGACTGCGAGCAGCGCCTGCGCGTCGACGATCTTGTGCCGGTACGACTCGAAGATGCGGCGCAGCGCCGTCTCGAGGTCGACCTGCGGCGCCCAGCCGAGCGCGCTCATCGTGTCGTCGATCTTCGGCATGCGGCTCTGCACGTCCTGGTAGCCCTCGCCGTAGAACGCCTGCGACGAGGTCTGCACGATCCGCGTGCGCGCGGCTGCCTCGGCGTACTCGGGGTAGTCGGCAGCCATGCGCAGCATCAGCTCGGCGAGCTGCCGCATCGAGCTGTCGTTTTGCGGGTTGCCGATGTTGAAGATGCGGCCGCTGGCCACGCCGCTTTCGTTGCCGATGATGCGCATCAGCGCGCTCACGCCGTCGGAGATGTCGGTGAACGTGCGCCGCTGCTGACCGCCGTCGACCAGCTCGATCGGCTCGCCGCGCACGATGCGGCCGAGGAACTGCGTCGCCACGCGCGAGCTGCCCTCCTTGCTCTCGAAGATCGAGTCGAGCCCGGGGCCGATCCAGTTGAACGGCCTGAACAGCGTGTAATTGAGCCCCTGTTCGAGGCCGTAGGCGTGGATCACGCGGTCGAGCAACTGCTTGCTGCAGGCGTAGATCCAGCGCTGCTTGTGGATCGGGCCGTAGACCAGATTCGACGTCTCGGGGTCGAACTGCGCGTCGGGGCACATGCCGTAGACCTCGGAGGTCGATGGGAAGACCAGGTGCTTGCGGTGCTTCACCGCGGCACGCACGATCGGCAGGTTGGCCTCGAAGTCGAGCTCGAACACGCGCAGCGGTTCGCGCACGTAGGTGGCCGGCGTCGCGATCGCCACCAGCGGCAGCAGCACGTCGCACTTGCGCACGTGGTACTCGATCCACTCCTTGTTGATCGTGATGTCGCCCTCGAAGAAGTGCAGGCGCGGGTGGGCCCGCAGCTCCTGCAGGCGGGTGTCGGCCATGTCCATCGCGTACACCTGCCAGTCGGTGGACTGCAGGATGCGTGTCGTCAGGTGGTGCCCGATGAAGCCGTTGGCACCGAGGATCAGGATCTTCTTCATTGCGGAGGCCCTCACTGGCCACTGAACAATCGGCGCAGCCGGCCGGCGTCGATGGCGACGGCACCGCTGCGCAACTCGTGGACGTCGATCACCCCGCCGTCGCCGCAGACGCCGATCACGTGCCGGTCGTCGGCGTGCAATCCGGGCGGCGCGTCCGACGCGGCGCCCTTGCGCAAGCGTGCCTTCGCGACCACGAGGCGCGTGCCCGCGAGGTCGGTGAACGCGCCGGGAAACGGCGGCGCCACCGCACGGATCAGGTTGTAGACCTGCTGCGCCGGCAGCGACCAGTCGATGCGGCCGTCCTCGGGCGTGCGCGCACCGAAGTAGCTGCCCTGCGAGAGATCGTTGGGCCGGCGCGGCGCGCGGCCTTCGACGATCGCCGGCAGGCTGCGCCACAGCACCTGCTCGGCAGCGTAGGTGACCTTGTCGGAGACCTCGGCCGCGGTGTCGTCCGGCAGGATCGGCACCGCGCTGCAGTCGACGATCGCGCCGGCGTCGGGCCGGGCCACCATCTCATGCAGCGTGGCGCCGGTCTGCGTGGCGCCGTGCAGGATGGCCCAGTTGACCGGCGCACGGCCGCGGTAGTGGGGCAGCAGCGAGCCATGCATGTTGAACGCGCCGGCCCTGGCCAGCGCCAGCAGCGGCGTCGGGATCAGCGCGCGGTAGTAGAAGGAGAACAGCAAGTCCGCACCTGCGGCGGCCACTCGCGCGGCGAGCGCGCCGTCGCGCGGGTCGTCGGCGCAGACCAACGGCAGCGCCAGTTCCGCCGCGGTGTCGGCGACGCGGCGAAACCAGATCGCTTCGCCCGGGCGGTCGGTGTGCGTCACCACCAGCGCGACCTCGACACCGCCGGCGTGCAGCACGCGCAGGCAGCGATCGCCGACGTTCGAGTAGGCGAAGACGACCGCCTTCACGGCTGCAATTCGCTCAACCGTTGCGGCGTCCGCTGCACGACCGGCGGCGTCTCGAGCACGGCGCCGATGCGGTAGCGCGGCCGGCGCCGCACCTCTTGCAGGATGCGGCCGACGTACTCGCCCATCAGGCCGATGCCGAACAGCACGATGCCCAGCAGGAAGAACTGCAGCGCGAACAGCGTGAACACGCCCTCGACCTCGGCACCGAACAGGAAGCGGCGCACCAGCAGCAGCACGAACAGCGCACCGGCGCCCAGCGACAGCACCATGCCCAGCAGCGAGAACCACTGCAGCGGCACGATCGAGAAGCCGGTCACGAGGTCGAAGTTCAGCCGGATCAGCCGGTACAGCGAGTACTTCGACTGGCCGGCGAAGCGCTGCTCGTGCTCGACCTCGATCTCGGTGGGGTTGACCGCGAACAGGTACGCCAGCGCCGGGACGAAGGTGTTCACCTCATGGCAGGCGTTGAGCGTGTCGACCAGCCGGCGGTCGTACGCGCGCAGCATGCAGCCCTGGTCGGTCATCCGGATGCGGGTGGTGCGCTCGCGCAGCCAGTTCAGCGCTTTCGAAGCCAGGCGGCGGAATGCGTTGTCCTCGCGCTGGCGGCGGATGCTGCCGACGTAGTCGTGGCCGGCGCGCACGGCCTCGATCAGCCGCGGGATCTCCTCCGGCGGGTTCTGCAGATCGGCATCGAGCGTTATCGTGATGCGGCCGCGCACCCGCTCGAAGCCCGCGAGGATCGCCATGTGCTGGCCGAAGTTGCCGGTGAACTGCACGACGCGCGTCACGTCGGGGCGATGGCGGAACTGCTGTGCCAGCAACTGGGCCGAGCGGTCGCGGCTGCCGTCGTCGACGAACACGACTTCGTAGGTCTCGCCCATGGCATCGAGCGCCCCGTACAGGCGCTCGAACAGGCGCGGCAGTACCTGCTGCTCGTTGTAGACGGGAACGATCACCGAGATGTCCGGCGTGTTCATGTCGATAGGCGCTTGCAGGCGGCGGTGAAGGCCTTGCCGACGCGTTCGAGGTCGTCCTCGCCCAGGCCGGGGAACAGCGGCAACGTCAGGATGTCGCGCCCGACGCGTTCGGCGTGCGGGAGCTGGCCTTCGCGCCAGCCGTGCCGGCGATGGCAGGTGAACAGGTGCAACGCGGGGTAGTGCACGCCGGTGCCGATGCCCTGGTCACGCAGCGCCTGCATCAGCGCGGCGCGGCCGCCGGCCAGGCGCCCGCCCGGCAGCACCACCTGGAACAGGTGCCAGTTGGTGATGGCTCCGTGCAGGCGCTTGCGTGGCGGCATCTCGACGCCGAGGTCGGCCCAGCCGTGGCGCTCGGCGATCGCGAAGTACTGCTCGGCCAGTGCGGCGCGGCGCCGCGAGATCTCGGCCAGCCGGTCGAGTTGCCCCAGCGCGATCGCCGCGTGCACGTCGCTCAAGTTGGACTTGGCGCCCGGCTCGTCGACGTCCATGCCGTCGAGGCCGCTGCGCACCACGCCCTGCAGCCGCAGCCGTTCCGCCCGCTCGGCCTGTGCCGCCGAGCTCAGAACCAGGCAACCGCCTTCGGCGCTGGTGATGTTCTTGTTCGCCTGGAAGCTGAAACTCACCAGATCGCCGAACGAACCGATGCGCTCGCCGTTCCAGCGGGAGTCGATCGCCTGTGCCGCGTCCTCGATCACGCGCAGGCCGTGCCGGTTGGCGACTTCGTAGAGTCGGTCCATGTCCACCGGCAGGCCCGCCAGGTACACCGGGAGCAGCGCGCGCGTGCGCGGCGTGATCGCCGCCTCGACGGCGTCGAAGTCGAGGTTGCGCGTCGCCGGGTCGATGTCGACGAAGACCGGGCGGGCTCCCACCGCGAGCACCACGTTGGCGGTGGCGGCCCAGGTGATCGCCGTGGTGATCACCTCGTCGCCGGGACCGATGTCGGCCAGGCGCAACGCCACCTCGAGCGTCGCACTGCCGTTGGCGAATGCGCGCACCGGGCGGCCGCCGAACAGCACCGACAGGCGCTCTTCCAGCGCCTGCACTTTCGGCCCCGAAGTGATCCAGCCCGACCTCAGCACCTCGCCGACCGCGGCGATCGTCGCGGCGTCGATGTCGGGCCGCGCGAACGGCAGGAACGGCGGCGCGGCCATCGGTTTCAGCTGCGCGCCACCAGCCACACGCCGCCGAGAATCAGCAGTACGCCCGCGCTGCGCATCGCGCCGACCGGCTCGCCCAGCAGCCACCACGCCGCCAGCGCATTGACGACGTAGCCCAGAGACAGCAT
Source organism: Burkholderiaceae bacterium (assembly GCA_036280035.1). Lineage (GTDB taxonomy): Bacteria > Pseudomonadota > Gammaproteobacteria > Burkholderiales > Burkholderiaceae_C > JAEUPI01. The sequence continues at coordinate 5,624 of DASURM010000564.1, forward strand.
CGGGTAGGCCACGGATACGTCGACGCGCGACAGCGCGACGATCCACACGCCGACGCTGACCACGTAGCACGACAGACCGACGAGCACCGGCCATTGCGACAGCACGCGCACAGCCGTGGGCAGCGCGTTGTCGATCGAGACGCTCAGCGCCCCGAGCGGCGTCACGCCGACCTTGAGCAGCAACTGGGCCAGTGCGTTGAGCAGCACACCCCCGACGATCAACGTGGCCGTCGCGAGGTTCATGGCGCCGATCGGAAGTTGGCGACCACGACTCGACGGGTGTCGCGGCCGATCTCGATCATCGGCAATCCCTGTTGCTCGAGCTGGGCGTAGGTGTCGGGCCGCATCAGTGCCAGGGCCGGTGTGCCGTCGACCCAGCGCTGGCGGAACGCCGCCATCGTCGGCAGCCACTTGGCGGGCTCCTGCCGCGTGCCGAATTCGAGCTCGTCGGGCGACTCGACCATGGTCAGCGTATGCCGCAGGTAGAACGGCAGCGTGTGATCGAGCAGCTTGACGCCGTACAGCGGCATCTGCGGCTCGAGGCGCGACTGCATCGCGGGCACCAGATCGATGCCCGAACGGGCGCGTCCGAGCGTCTCGTGCCCCACCAGCGCGACCGTCGTTCCGGCGAAGATCGACAGCGCATAGAGCACGATGCTGCTGCTCTGCCGGCCACGCCGATTCAGCGCCACCGCCAGCAGGGTGCCCACCAGCATCAGGACCGAGGCCGAGATCAACCACGGTTCGTAGGCGCGCAGCAGTTCGCGCGGCGTAGAGTCGGTGGCCAGCCGGCCGATGTGCGGCGCCGCGGCGGCCGCGGCGGCGCACACCACCGCGGCGCCCGTCAGGTTGCGGCCCCACGCCGCCGGCTGCAGCTCACTCAGCGCCGCGGCCCCGAGCAGTGCCAGCGCCGGCATCATCGGCTGGATGTACAGCGGAAGCTTCGATCCGGACAGGCTGAAGAACACGAAGATCGAGATCGCCCACGCTGCCAGCAGGCGGTCGACCTGCAGGTCGGGGCCGCGCGGCGAGCGTCGCACGTACGCCACGATGCGCAGCCACAGGCCGGTCCACGGCAGGAACGCGAACAGCAGCAGCGGCACGAAGTACCACCATGGCCCGATGCGGTGGTGGACGGACGAGGTGTAGCGCTCGAAGTGCTCGTGCACGAAGAAGAAGCGCGCGAACTCCGGATTGCGCTGCATCACGAGCCAGAACCACGGCACGGTGATGGCCAGGAAGAGCAGCAGGCCGCTGGCGATGTGCAGCCGGCGCCAGGGCCCGAAGTCGCGCGTCCAGAGCGAATAGACGATCAGCGTCAGCCCCGGCAGCACGACGCCGATCAGGCCCTTGGTGAGCACCGCGACAGCCATCGCGCCCCAGGCGAACCACATCCACCGACGTCGCGCGCTGGCATCCGAGCTCGGGTGCTGAGCCAGCAACAGGCCCGCCAACGCGGCGGTCAGCGCCCCGCTCAGGCTGGAGTCCAACGTGTTGAGGTGCGAACCGATGTTCCAGTACGGTGACGCCAACAGCACCAAGCCTGCCAACAACGCGACTCGAGGCCCTCGGTAGCGAAACGCCACGAGCACTGTGAGGGCCATGCCGACAGCGCCGCTCAGCGCGCCCCATAGCCGGGCCTGCCATTCGCCGACCCCGAACGCCTCGTAGGCGAGCGCAGTCATCCACAGATGGAACGGCGGCTTCTCGAAGTACTTGAGGCCGTTGTAGCGGATCGTGACCCAATCGCCAGAGGCGAACATCTCGCGCGCGATCTCGGCATAGCGACCTTCGTCGGTGGGCAACAAATGGCGGGCGTCGAGCGTGCCGAACCAGACCAGCATGACGCACAGCGCCGTGATGGCCAGCAGCCAGCGCGAAGCTCCGAGCGCGCGCGAGGCGGCTGGGTGCAGCGGCTGATTGGCGATCGCGCTCATTGGGTTCGTTGGCATGCGTCGCGGGATGAACCCAACCGCTGGTCAGCGTAACCCGGTCACCTGAAGCGAGAATGAAGGAGGGTCTGAACCGGGTCTCGAGGCCCTGCGGGTCTCTTCCATGAACGACAACCTCACCGCTGCGCTGGTCAAGGTTCCGCAGGTCACGCTGGGCTTCTGGATCATCAAGATCGCTGCGACAACGCTCGGCGAAACCGGCGGCGACGCCGTCACCATGTCGATGGGGCTGGGCTACCTCGAAGGCACGCTGATCTTCGCGGCGCTGTTCCTGCTCGTGGTTGGCGTGCAGATCCGCGCCAAGCGCTTCCATCCGCTGGTGTACTGGGCAACGATCGTTGCGACCACCACCGTCGGCACCACGCTCGCCGACTTCTGCGACCGATCGCTCGGCATCGGCTATGCCGGCGGGTCGACGCTGCTGCTCGCGTTGCTGCTGATCTCGCTGTTCGTCTGGCAGCGCGCGATGGGTACGGTTGCGGTCGACACCGTGAGCACCCCGCGCGCCGAACTGCACTACTGGGTGACGATCATGTTCTCGCAGACGCTGGGCACGGCGCTTGGGGATTGGATGGCGTCGACCGCCGGCCTGGGCTTCGATGGCGCTGCGCTGGTGTTCGGCGCGCTGCTGGTGGGCGTCGCAGCCACCTACTTCTGGACCTCGATCTCGCGTACCGCACTGTTCTGGACCGCGTTCATCCTGACGCGCCCGCTAGGCGCGACCGTCGGCGATCTTCTCGACAAGCCGCACAACCTGGGCGGTTTCGGTCTGAGCCGCTACCTGGCGTCGGCGGTGCTGTTCGCATTCATCCTGACGGCGGTGCTGCTGTTGCCGCAGAAGCCGGCGCGGCACGGGGCTGGCCATTGATCCGGCGCGGTCCATCAGGCCAGACCTGCGCCGATCGTCTCGAGAGGCTCGAGCTGTCAGCATTCTCCCGTGCAGGCCAGCGCGAGTCTTGGCGCGCGCGGCTCGGCCCACGCCAGGACGAGATCCATGAGCCATGTAGCGAGCTCGTGAGCGCCGAAGCCAGCCAATGCAGCCAGCAGCGCCAACCCCGTGCCGATGACCAGGAGGCGGAGCGTGCGCCGGCGTTTGGCCTTCATCGCGGTGCTACGAGGGCGCCATCGTGGCCGGGGGCGGGCGCCGGTGTTCGGCTCTGGATCGGCAAGCTGCGCCAGGCACGCCAGGCACAGGCAGCCGGTGTAGCGCGCGCGCAGCTCGGCGAGCGTTTCCGCGCTCAGGCGCAAGGTCGTGCAGGCGCATGGCTGCGGGTCGTTCACGCCGCAATGGAAACCGCCGCCGCAGCGCGGGCAGCGCGGGTCGTCGGCCGCCGTGCCGGCAGGCTCGCCGGGTGCGCCCGCTTCAGCCGCCAAACAACCCCTGGTGCTGCTGGCGCAGCAGGTTCTTCTGCACCTTGCCCATCGCGTTGCGCGGCAGTTCGTCGACGACGAACACGCGCTTGGGCACCTTGAAGGCGGCGATGCGCTCCTTCAGCGCGGCGACGATCGCCGCGCCGTCGACGCTGCCGCCCGGCTTGGGCACCACCATCGCCACCACGCCTTCGCCGAAGTCGGGGTGCGGCAGGCCGACCACCGCCGACTCGGCGACGCCGGGCAGATCGTTGATGAAGCCTTCGACCTCGGCGGGGTAGACGTTGTAGCCGCCGCTGATCACCAGATCCTTGCTGCGGCCGACGATCGTCACGTACCCGCGCTCGTCGACGTGGCCGACGTCGCCGGTCTTGAACCAGCCGTCGGCAGTGAACTCGTCCTTGGTCTTCTCGGGCATACGCCAGTAGCCGGCGAACACGTTGGGCCCCTTGACCTCGATG
>DASURM010000565.1:0-4327 GCA_036280035.1 Burkholderiaceae bacterium
GCATCCACGCGGTGCGCGCCACGCCGGGACGCCTGGTGCACAGCCTGGCGCAGGCGAGCTTCGAGGCGTGGACCAAGTTCTACCGCAGCGACGAGAACACGCCGAACATCACGGTCAGCTACTACGCCAAGGGCGCGCTGACCGCGCTGGCGCTCGACCTCAACCTGCGCCAGTCCGGCAGCTCGCTCGATGCGGTGATGCGCGCGCTGTGGCGCACGAGCCGCGGCGGGCCGATCGACGAGCCGCGCATCCTGCAGGCGGTGGAAGCTGCGGGCGGGCGCGCGCCGGCGCGCGAGCTGCAGCAATGGGTGCACGGCACCGCCGAGCTGCCGCTGCAGCGCCTGCTGGCCGCTGCCGCGGTCGCTACGAAGGACGAAGCCACGCCGCTGGCGGCCGGGCTCGGCCTGCGCCTGAGCGAAGGCGCGCTGACCGGCGTGCAGGTCAAGGCCGTGCTCGTCGACAGCGCGGCGGCGCGCGCCGGCGTCAGCGCTGGCGACGAGCTGCTCGCGATCGAAGGCTGGCGCATCCGCCGGCTCGACGAGATGCTGCAATGGAGCGCACCTGACCGGCCGTTTCAGCTGCTGCTGGCGCGCGATCGGCGCCTGCACAGCGTGCGTGTCGAGCCCGACCTGCGCTCGCCGCTGCGCCGGCAATGGCGGCTGGTGCTCGACGATGCCGGCGCGCGGCCCGCGCTGGGGAGGCGACGCGCATGGCTGGGACGCTGAAGTCGCACTCGCCGCTGAAGCGTCCGCTGGGCATCGCCTTGCTGGCGGCGGTGACGCTGGCACACCTGTGGTTGAGCGACGAGCTGATGGAAGACCGGCTGGGTTTCGGTGCGCAGCGCGACACGATGCGGCGCATCGAGGTGGCGTACGTGCGCGAGTTGGCCGTAGCGCCACCGCCCGTGGCTGCGCCGCCGCGGCCGCGACCGCGGCCGCGGCGCGCCGCGGTGGCCAAGGCGCCACCGGCCTCGGCGCCGGCGAGTTCGGTGCTCGACGGCGCGATCGTCGAGACGGTCGAACCGATACCGCCACCGATGCCGGCGGCGAGGCCGCCAGTGCCGGTGGCGGAGTTGCCTGCACCGGCAGCGGAGGTTCCTTCGCCGGTGGCCACCGCATCGCAGCCCGCACCGGCCGAAGCCAGCGCCGCCAGCGCGCCGGCCGCAGTCGTGGCCGGCGCGGCGAGCGCCCCGGTGGCCGCAGCGCCGGCGTTCGACTGGCCGCCGTCGACGCGCCTGACCTACGTGATGCACGGCAACTACCGCGGCGAGGTGCAGGGATCGGCCACGGTCGAGTGGATCCGCGCCGGCCTGCACTACCAGGTGCACATGGAGGCCATCGTCGGCCCCAGCTTTGCGCCGATCCTGGTGCGCCGCGCCAGCAGCGACGGCGAACTGGGCGACCACGGCCTGGCACCGCGCCGCTTCGAGGGCGAACAGCGCGTGGCCTTCAAGAGCCGGCGCTGGGCGATGAGCTTCGAACCCGACCGCGTGCGTCTGCCCGAGGGGCGCGAGGGCCCGGCGCTGCCCGGCGTGCAGGACGAAGCGAGCCTGTTCGTGCAGCTGACCTGGCTGTTCACCACCCAGCCGCAGATGCTGCAGCCCGGGCGCAGCATCGAGGTGCCGTTGGCGCTGCCGCGGCGCGTCGAGGTGTGGCAGTACGACGTGATCGGGCAGGAGACGCTTCGCCTGCCGTTCGGCGAGTTGAGCACGATGCACGTCAAGCCGCGTCGCCTGGCCAGGCCGAGTACCGATCTGACGACGCAGATGTGGTTCGCCCCGGGTCTGCAGTACCTGCCGGTGCGCATCCTGGTCGAGCAGGGCGCCGACAGCTTCATCGACCTGCAGCTCGAACGGGCGCCGCAGCAGGCGGCCGACCGCTGAAGGCCGCGGCAGCGCCTATGGTGCAATGCGACTTTCGCAGTTGCCGCAGGAGCCCCCGATGAGCGAGCCGTTGATCCTGACCTCCACCCGCGGCGACGGTGCGCGCCGCATCGGCTTCGTGCAGCTGAACCGGCCCAAGCAGCTCAACGCGCTGAACGACGCGCTGATGGACGAGCTCGGCGCGGCGCTGCTGGCGTTCGATGGCGACCCCGGCATCGGCTGCATCGTGATCACCGGCAGCCAGAAGGCGTTCGCCGCCGGCGCCGACATCGCAGCGATGGCCAAGTACAGCTACATGGACGTGCACCGCAACGAATACATCACGCGCAACTGGGAGACCATCCGCCGCGTGCGCAAGCCGGTGATCGCCGCGGTGGCCGGCTTCGCGCTCGGCGGCGGCTGCGAGCTGGCGATGATGTGCGACTTCATCATCGCGGCCGACACCGCGAAGTTCGGCCAGCCCGAAATCAAAATCGGCGTCATTCCCGGCGCCGGCGGCACGCAGCGGCTGCCGCGCGCGGTGGGCAAGAGCAAGGCAATGGACATGGTGCTCACCGCACGCATGATGGACGCGGCCGAGGCCGAGCGCGTGGGGCTCGTCTCGCGGGTGGTGGCGGCCGACAAGCTGCTCGACGAGGCGCTGGCCGCGGCGGCCACGATTTGCGCGATGAGCGGCCCGAGCGTGGCGCTGGCCAAGGAGTGCGTCAACCGGGCGTTCGAGGCGCCGCTATCGGACGGCGTGCTGTACGAGCGGCGGCTGTTCCACTCGCTGTTCGCCACCGAGGATCAGAAGGAAGGCATGGACGCCTTCCTGAACAAGCGCGCGCCGAAGTTCGTGCAAGGCTGAACGACCACGGCGGGTTCTGCACTCCGGTTCGCGAGGCGCAAGCCCGCACGCCGGTGCGGGCCTGCGTCGGCGCTCACCCTTCGCGCCGCAGCGCGGGGAACAGGATCACGTCGCGGATGCTCGGTGAATCGGTCAGCAGCATCACCAGGCGATCGATGCCGACGCCGCAGCCGCCGGCCGGCGGCATGCCGTATTCGAGCGCGCGGATGAAGTCGGCGTCGTAGTACATCGCCTCCTCGTCGCCGGCCGAGCGGCTGGCGGCCTGCGCCTGGAATCGCGCGGCTTGGTCCTCGGCGTCGTTGAGCTCGGAAAAGCCGTTGGCGATCTCGCGGCCGGTGATGTACAGCTCGAAGCGCTCGGTGCGCGTGGGGTCGGCATCCGAGGCGCGCGCCAGCGGGCTCACCTCGACCGGATGGTCGACGATGAAGGTCGGCTCCCACAGATGCTGCTCGACCTGCTGCTCGAACACCGCGAACTGCAGCTGCGCGAGGTTCCAGTGCGCCGGCGGCTCGTCGCCGTGCTGCTTCAGCTCGGCGCGCAGCGCGCGCGCGTCGTCGAGGTGTGCCGAACCGATGGCCGGCACGTGGCGTGCCACCGCGTCGCGGATCGACAGCCGCGCGAACGGCGCCTGCAGATCGACCGCCCGGCCCTGGTAGCTCAACTGCCCGCTGCCGGCCGTGTGGCGTGCGGCATGGCGGATCACCTGCTCGGTGCAGGCCATCACGTCGTGGTAGTTCCAATACGCCGCATAGAACTCCATCATCGTGAACTCGGGGTTGTGGCGCACCGAGATGCCTTCGTTGCGGAAGTTGCGGTTGATCTCGAACACCCGCTCGAAGCCGCCGACCAGCAGCCGCTTGAGGTACAGCTCGGGCGCGATGCGCAGGAACATCTGCTGGTCGAGCGCGTTGTGGTGGGTGACGAACGGCTTGGCGTTGGCGCCGCCGGGGATCGGGTGCAGCATCGGCGTCTCGACCTCGAGGAAGCCGTGCTCTACCATGAAGTTGCGGATCGACGCCACGCACTTGCTGCGCGCCACGAAGCGCGCGCGCGCCTGCTCGTCGGTGATCAGGTCGGCGTAGCGCTGGCGCACCTTCTGCTCGGGGTCGGCCATGCCGTGGAACTTGTCGGGCAGCGGCCGCAGGTTCTTGGTGAGCAGCCGGATCGACGTGGCCTTGACGGTCAGCTCGCCGGTCTTTGTGCGCATCAACGTGCCCTCGCAGCCGACGATGTCGCCGAGGTCCCAGTGCTTGAAGGCGGCGTAGGCCTCCTCGCCGACGAGGTCGGTGGCCACGCGCAGCTGGATGCGCCCGCCGGTGGGGCCGAACGAGCCGTCTTGCAGCGTGGCGAAGCTGGCCTTGCCCATCACCCGCTTGAGCATCATGCGGCCGGCGACTGCGACATTGACCGCCTGCGTTTCGAGCTGCTCGTTGGGCACGTCGGCGTAGCGCTGCTGCAGGTCGGCGGCCTGGTGGCGCGGCTTGAAGTCGTTGGGGAAGGCCGGCTTGCCCAGCGCTCGCAACTGGGCGAGCTTGGCGCGCCGCTCGGCGATGAGGGCGTTGTCGTCGGTGGACTCGGTCATGGTCGGGCGCCCGGAA
>DASURM010000566.1:0-5032 GCA_036280035.1 Burkholderiaceae bacterium
TCGACGGCGGCGGCCCGGCGTCGGGCCGCTTCGACCCGCTCGGCAAAGGCATGGCGCAGATGCTGCTCGATCTGCCGGTGGCCGTGCCCGCGTCGCTGGCTGCGCGGCTGTAGCGGAGCCGAGCCGCCTGCGCCGCCCTACCGCCGGCCGAGCGGCGGCGAGCCGGCCGCGACGCCTCGGCGCGTGGGGTCACCCGGCTTGCCTTCGCGCACTTCCTGCGCCGGCGGCACGTTCGCCTCGCGCGACACCACCCGCTCCTCGCCGATCAGCCCGCGCGGGCGCAACACCAGCGTCAGCATCAGGATCAGGCCGATCAGGATGATCTGCGCCGCGCCGCCCTTGACCTGCCAGTCGGGCGGCAGCAGCGCCTGCGCGGCGCTGCCGCTGCCCGTCCACACCGCCCACATCAGCACCGCGCCAAGCACGGCGCCCTTGTTGTTGCCGCTGCCGCCGACGACCAGCATCGCCCAGATCTGGAAGGTCAGCAGCGGCATGAAATCCACCGGGCTGATGAAGCCGATGAAGCTCGCGTACAGCGCGCCGCCGAGGCCCATGATCGCCGAGCCGATCACGAACGACTGCATCCGGAACGCGAACGCGTTCTTGCCGAGCGACGCGGCCGCGGTCTCGTCCTCGCGGATGGCCTTGAGCACCCGCCCCCAGGGCGAGCGCACCATCGTTTCGAGTGCACCGTAGACGACGAGCACGATGACCGCCACGAGTGCCAGCATCGGCACGTTGCGGCCGGTGTCGAACCACTGCGCTGCTGCCGGCCGCGGAATTCCGCTCATGCCCTGGCTGCCGCCGGTCAGCCACGCGGCGTTCAACGCGACCAACTGCAGCACGGAGCCGATGCCGATGGTGACGATGGCGAGGTAGTCCTCGCGCAGGCGCAGCGTCGGAATGCCGACCACGAACGCCACCACCGCGGCGGCGATCAGCGCCCCGGCGAGCCCGACGACGTAGGGCAACCCGAACCCTCCGAGATGCCCCGTATACGACGGCCCGCACAGGATCGCGAACGCATAGGCGCCGACGAGAAAGAACCCGGCCACGCCGATGTTGAACAGACCCGTGTAGCCCCACTGGAGATTGAGGCCGAGGCACACCACCGCGTAGATCAGCGCCTGGATCGCGAAGAACACGAGGTAGTCGGTCATTGCGGCTCCCCGCGGCGTGGCCATGCGGCGCTCACCGCTTCTCCCCCAGCAACCCGCGCGGATAGAACATCAGCACCAGCAGCATCAGCACGAAGGCGACGCCCGGCTTGTAGGCCGGGCCGATCCACGCCACCGAAACCGACTCCGCCAGCCCGATCAGCAGCCCGCCGAGCACCGCGCCGTAGATGCTGCCCACGCCGCCGAGGATCGCGGCGGCGAACATCGGCAGGATCAGCGTCGCGCCCATGTCGGGCAGCACCTGCACCGTCAGGCCGAACAGCACGCCGGCCACCGCCGCGAGCGCGCCGCCGATGATCCAGGTCCAGCGGATCACGCCACGCACGTCGATGCCGCTGGTGCTCGCCAGCGCGGGGTCGTCGGACACCGCGCGCATCGCCTTGCCGAGCCGCGTGCGGCTGAGGAACAGGTGCAGCGCCAGCATCAGCAGCGCGGTCAGCACGACGACGAAGATCTCGTCGCTGGTGAGCCGCACGCCGGGCATGATCTCGCCGGCGATGGCGATCGCGCGCGAGTAGTACTGCGGGTCGGGCCCCCAGACGAAGACGACCACGTTGCGCAGCATCAGCGAGGCGCCGAACGACGCGATCACCAGCGTCACCGCGATCTCGCTGCGGCGCAGCGGGCGGAACAGCAGCCAGTCGAGCAACAGCGCCAGCGCCGCGGTGAGGACGGCGGCCACCACGATCGCCAGCACGAAGCCGATGCCGAAGGTCAGGCTGCCGAAGGTGCGCGTGCCGGCGAACGAGCCGGCGAACAGCAGCGCGAAGTAGGCGCCGAAGGTCAGGAACTCGCCGTGCGCGAAGTTGGCGAAGCGCAGGATGTTGTAGGTCAGCGTCAACCCGATCGCGCCCAGCGCCAAGGTCGCGCCGAGCACGATGCCGTCTGCGACGTACTGCGCCAGCATCAGCTACTCCGCTGCAGCAACGCGCCGGCCGCTTCGGGGGTGGGTCATTTCAATCCTTTGCGCACGCCCAAGTACAGCTCGCCGACCTCGGGGTTGGCCAGCAGGTCGCGCGCGGCTCCGGTGATGCGGTCGCGGCCGTCGGCGAGCACGTAGCCGCGGTCGGAGATCGCCAGCGCCGCGGTGGCGTTCTGCTCGACCATCAGGATCGTCACGCCGCTGGCACGCACCTCGCGCACCTTGGCGAACACCAGGCTCACGAGCTGCGGCGACAGCGCGGCCGACGGTTCGTCGAGCATCAGCAGGCGCGGCGCGGCCATCAGTGCGCGCGCCACCGCAACCATCTGCCGCTCGCCGCCCGACAGCGTGCCGGCGCTCTGCCGCCGCCGCTCCTTCAGACGCGGAAACAGCGCGTACATGCGCGCCAGGTCCGCCGTCACGGCCGCCGCATCGCGGCGCGCGACCGCGCCCATCTCGAGGTTCTCTTCCACCGACAGGCGCCGGAACACGTTGTGCGTCTGCGGCACGTAGGCCAGGCCGCGCCGCACCATGCGGTGCGGCTGCTCGCCGACGATGTCGTCGCCGAACAGCCGCACGGTGCCTTCGCGCACCGCGACGAGCCCGGCGATGGCCTTGATCAGCGTCGACTTGCCCGCGCCGTTGGGGCCGAGCACGGTGACGATCTCGCCCTCGGCGACGTCGATCGCGACGCCGTTGAGAATGTTGACCTCCGGCGTGTAGCCGGCAACCAGCTCGCGGACTTCGAGCGCCGCGCTCATGCAGTCGACCCACCCAGATAAGCTTCAAGCACTCGCGGATCGCTGCGCACCTGCTCGGGCGAGCCTTCGAGCAGCAGCTTGCCCTGCGCCATCACCAGGATCGGGTTGCACAGGCTCATCACCAGGTCCATGTTGTGCTCGATCACCAGGAAGGTGATGCCGCGCGCATGCAGCTCGCGCAGCTTGTCGATGATCGTCAGCAGCAGCGTCGGGTTGACCCCGGCGCCCGGCTCGTCGAGCAGGATGAGCTGCGGCTCGGCCATCAGCACGCGCGCCAGCTCGAGCAGCTTGCGCTGCCCGCCCGAGAGATTCTTGGCCGCTTCGCCGGCCTTGTCGGCGAGCCCGACGAACTCGAGCACCTCGTGCGCGTGCTCGCGGTGCGCACGCTCCTGCGCGCGCACGCGAGGCCGCGCGACCCAGTTGTTCCAGAAGCGCTCGCCGGCCTGATGCGCCGGCACGAGCATCGCGTTCTCCAGCACCGTCATCTCGGCGAACGGCCGCGGGATCTGGAACGTGCGCACCAGCCCGCGGTGAAAGATGCGGTGCGGCGCGAGGCCGGCCACCGGCCGCCCGCGAAACCTGATCTGCCCCGCGGTCGGCCGGTGCACGCCGGCGATGGTGTCGAACAGCGTCGTCTTGCCAGCGCCGTTGGGCCCGATCAGGCCGGTGATCGTGCGCTCGCGCAGCGTGAACGACACGTCGTCCACCGCGCGCAGGCCACCGAAGCGCTTGACCAGGTGGCCGACCTCGAGCATCGGGTCCTCGCCGGCTACTCGATGAGCGCTTTCCGCAAGCCCGCTACTTCATGATCTTCTGGTCGATCTGCGCGATCTGCTCGACCGTCACCATGCCCTTCTGCATCAGCTTGCCGTTGCTGTCCACCGACCACACCACCATCGGGGCGTCGATGTCGCCGTTCTTGTCGAACTGCAGCGGCCCCGATGCGCCGATGTACTGGATCGGCTTGCCTTCCTTCAGCAGCTTCAGGCCGCGCTTCAGCTCCGTGCTGCCGGCGTAGATCTTCTCGCCCTTGGGGTCGGTGACCTTGCGGATCGCGTCGCGGATCGAGGTGGCGTCGGTCTTGTGCGATTCGTCCATCGCCAGGCCCACGAGCACCGCAGCGTCGTACGCGTTGGTGATGTACGACTGCTGCGGCAGATCGCCGTACTTCGCCTTCCAGCTCACCTGGAAGTTCTGCAGCGACGGCGTCTGCGTCGAGCCCGGCGACGTGCCGTGCACGCTCTTCATGTAGTTCGCGCCGACGTCGTCGATGAACTGCTGCGCATACAGCCCGTCGGGGAACAGGAACTTCTGCGGTCCGCCCGAGCTGATCCACTCGCGCGCGATCGTCGTGCCGTCACCCGGGTAGCCGATCAGGAACAGCGAATCCGGCTTGGACGCCAGCGCCTTGTTCACCTCGGAGCGGTACGACGGCTGGCTCGGGTTGTAGACCACGTTGGCCGCGACCTTGCCGCCGAGCTTGCTGAACGCGTTGCTGAACTCCTTGCTCAGACCCTGCCCGTAGGCGTTGTTCAGGTACATCACGGCGACGTTCTTGTCGCCGGCATCGAGCGCCACCTGCGCCATCGCCACGCCCTGCAGCGCGTCCGACGGCACGGTGCGGAACCAGTAGCCGCCGGTCTTGCCGCTCTCGGCCATCTCGGTGAACATCGGCGACGTCGAGGCCGGGGAGATCTGCACCACGTGGCTCGGCGCCGTCACCGCCGTCAGGATCGCGGCGCTGACGCCGCTCGACAGCGCGCCGATGATCGCCGGCACCTTCTGCACGTCGACCAGCTTCTTGGCCGCGTCGACGCCGACCGACGGCGTGGTCTGGTCGTCTTGCATCGCCAGCGCGAGCTGGCAGCCGTTGATGGTGCCGGCCGCGTTGAGGTCGGCGACGCCGAGCTGCGCGCCCTTGGCGATCGCCTGCCCGAGCGTGCCGAGCGAACCGGTCAGCGACATCACGCTGCCGATCGTGGTGGTGCAGGTGGCGGCCGCAGCAGGGCCGGTGAGGACAGCGCCGACAACGAGTGCGGCGAACGGGGGGAGTGATTTCATCGACATGACGACACCTCGATCGTCGGCCGCGCGCAGGCATCGACGCCGCACGCCGCCGCAGTGGCTCCCACCACCGCCCCCTAGCGTGCTACGAGTGCAATGCGCGGCGC
>DASURM010000567.1:0-6426 GCA_036280035.1 Burkholderiaceae bacterium
TGATGTACCTGCTGCATTACAGCCTGGACAATCTGTCGCTCATGGCGCTCACGCTCGCCGTCGGGTTCGTGGTCGACGACGCGATCGTGATGCTCGAGAACATCGTGCGCCACGTCGAGGACGGCATGGCGCCGTTCCAGGCCGCGATCAAGGGCGCGCGCGAGATGGCTTTCACGATCATGTCGATCTCGATCTCGCTGGTGGCGGTGTTGATCCCGATCTTCTTCATGCCCGGCGTCATCGGCCTGCTGTTCCACGAGTTCGCGGTGGTGGTGGGGCTGGCGATCCTGGTGTCGGCGCTGGTGTCGCTGACGCTGGTGCCGATGCTGGCCAGCCGCTTCCTGAAACCCCACCGTCCGCACGAAGAGAATGCGCTGGGCCGGCTGTTCGAGCGCGGCTTCGCCGCGCTGCACGGCGGCTACGCGCGCACGCTCGACTGGGCGCTGGCACACCGCGGGGTGATCGGCGGCGTGGCGATCGCCAGCGTCGTGCTGACCGGCGTGCTGTTCGCTACTATCCCGAAGGGTTTCTTCCCGGAAGAGGACATCGGGCAGATCTTCGTCAGCACCGAGGCCGCAGAAGACATCTCGTTCGGCGCGATGGAGGCGCTGCACAACCGGGTGGCCGAGATCATCCGCGCCGACCCCGCGGTCGACGCGGTGGGCACGTTCCTGGGCAGCAGCGGCTTCGGCGCCAACACGCAGAACACCGGCCGCATCTTCGTGACGCTCAAGCCGCGCAGCCAGCGCCCGCCGGTGGCGAAGGTGATCGACGAGCTGCGCCGCCAGGTTCGTGCCCTGCCAGGGATCGCGGTGTACATGCAGCCGGTGCAGAACCTGCGCCTGGGCGGTCGCTCGAGCAAGAGCCGCTACCAGTACACGCTGCAAAGCGTCAGCGCCGACGCGCTCAACGAATGGGCCAACCGGCTGCAGGCGCGCATGCGCGCCGACCCGTTGTTCCGCGACGTCACCAGCGATTCGCAGCTCGGCGGCCTGCAGGCGTCGCTGGCCATCGACCGCGACCGCGCCAACCTGCTCGGCGTGTCGATGGCCGACATGCGCAATGCGCTGTACACGGCCTTCGGCGAACGCCAGGTGTCATCGATCTACAGCCCGAGCAACACCTTCGACGTCATCATGGAGGCGGCCGACGCCGACCGTCAGTTCGAGAACGCCTTCAACCGCATCTACGTGCGCGGCAAGGGCGGCGCGCTGGTACCTTTGTCGGCGTTCGCGACGGTGCAGCGCACGGTCGGACCCACCGCGGTCAACCACCAGGGGCAACTGCAAGCGATCACGCTGTCGTTCAACCTGGCGCCCGAGGTCGCGCTGGGCGACGCCACGCGCCGCCTCGAAGGCTTCGTGCGCGAGTTGAAGATGCCGCCGTCGATCGTCACCAGCTACGGCGGCGATGCCGCGGTGTTCCAGGATTCGCAGACCGGCCAGGTGGTGCTGCTGATCGTCGCGATCGCGGTGATCTACCTGCTGCTGGGCGTGCTCTACGAGAGCTACATCCACCCGCTGACGATCCTCGCCGGCCTGCCATCGGCAGCAGTCGGCGCGCTGCTGACGCTGACGATCTTCAAGACCGATCTGACTCTGATCGCCACCATCGGCATCCTGATGCTGATCGGCATCGTCAAGAAGAACGCGATCATGATGATCGACTTCGCGCTCGACGCGCAGCGCAACCAGGGGCTGCCGCCGCACGAGGCGATCCGCCAGGCCTGCCTGCTGCGCCTGCGGCCGATCCTGATGACGACGCTGGCGGCGATGATGGGTGCGCTGCCGATCGCGCTCGGCGTCGGCGCCGGTGCCGAATTGCGCCAGCCGCTCGGCCTGGCGGTGGTCGGCGGCCTGATCGTGTCGCAGGCGGTCACGCTGTACATCACGCCGGTGATCTACCTCGCGCTCGACCGCTGGAGCGGGCGCGGGCCGATCGTCGACGCGCCGCCGGCGCGCTCACAGAGATCGACCGTGCACGTCTGAGCGCCGGGCGCGCGGCGCGCGGCGCTACGATGCGCGCATGAAGATCGCGACCTTCAACGTCAACGGCATCGGCAGCCGCCTGCCGCGCGTGCTCGAGTGGCTCGCCGAGTCGCAGCCCGACATCGCCTGCCTGCAGGAGCTGAAGACCTCCGACGAGACGTTTCCTGCGCAGGCGTTCGCCGATGCCGGCTACGGTGCCCTGTGGCACGGCCAGAAGGGCTTCAACGGCGTGGCGGTGCTGGCGCGTGGCGGCGCCCCCACCGAACTGCACCGTGGCTTGCCCGGCGACTCCGCCGACACGCACAGCCGCTACCTCGAGGCGCAGGCCGACGACCTGGTCGTCGCCTCGATCTACCTGCCCAACGGCAACCCGCAACCCGGGCCGAAGTTCGACTACAAGCTGGCCTGGTTCGAGCGGCTGATCGAGCATGCGCGGCCGCTGGCGCAGCGACCGCAGCCGGTGATCCTTGCCGGCGATTACAACGTCGTGCCGAGCGACGACCGCGCCGACATCTACTCGGCGCAGTCGTGGCGCAACGACGCGCTGCTGCAGCCCGAGAGCCGCGACGCCTACCAGCGCCTGCTGGCGCAAGGGTGGACCGATGCCATCCGCCACCTGCACCCCGGTGAGCCGATGTACACGTACTGGGACTACTTTCGCAATCGCTGGGAGCGCAACGCAGGGCTGCGCATCGACCATCTGTTGCTGAACCCGGCGGCGCTCGCACGGCTGGCGGGCGCCGGCGTCGATCGCGCCGTGCGCGGGCGCGACAAGCCGAGCGATCACGCGCCGGCCTGGGTGATGCTGAACGCGCCTTGATCCTGCTGCGCCGCAGCGGCGGGTCGTCGGCAGCGCGACAAGCGTCACACCGCGTGCCAATTGAAGTTCACTTTTAACATTTGGCCGCGTGACGGACGCTAAGGTTGCGCCATCGCTCGCGGCCGCTGCCACGGCGGCTGCCCAGGCAGTCTCACGCTCAACCGCCCGTCCATGCCGATTGCCCGCTCCGCCAGTCAACCCAAGAAGAAGGCCATCCGCAAGGGCGGTTTCCATCCACTGCGCTGGATGCGCCGCGTGCTCAGTCGCCCGCTGAGACTCAAGCGAATCGGGCGCCAGTGGCACGTGGTGTTCGACGATTCGCGCCAGCACGGCCCGACGTCTTCGAAGCCGGTCAGCCGTGGCGAGGCGCTGCGCCTGTCGCACGTCGCACTGCAGGCGTTGCTGCACGAGCACCGCGACGTGCGCCACGTACTGCCGCACCTGATCCACCTCGAGCAGGCGCTGTCGCGCGCCGGCTCGCGCGCGCTGATCGAGTTGCCGCTGAAGGTGCTGCAGCGGGCGATGGATCAGCTCGACACCATCCAAGGCGGCCAGCAGGCCCAGGCGCTGCTGGCGCTGCGGCTGCGCGTCGAGGAATCGGTGCGTCAGCGCACACCGGTAAATCTGCGCGGCGACATCGCCAACGTCGAGGTGCGCGAGACTTCGGTGTCGCAGTACGACGAGGCCGAGGACGAGCTGACCAACCGCATGGCGCTCGACGAAGCGTCCAACCGCATGGCGCTCGACGAGATCTACGCACAGGCCGGTACCGCGCTGCGCGAGCCTGCAACCGCGGCCAAGTGAGCACCGCGGCGCCGCCGCCGCACTACTCGTCGAGCCCGAGTTCCTGGATCTTGCGGGTGATAGTGTTGCGCCCGATGCCCAGCTTCAGTGCCGCCTCGATGCGACGTCCGCGCGTGCGCTCGAGTGCCGCCTGGATCAGCCGCGCCTCGAACTGCCGGCTCAGATGGCTCCAGACGTCGGGCACGCCGGCGTCGAGCAGGCGGCGCGCCTCCTGCGCCAGTTGAGCCAGCCAGGCCTGCGCATCCGCCGGCGCGACCGGCGGCGCCGCGCCCATCGTCTGCTCCGGCGGCTCGACGCTGCGCCGTGGGGGCTCGCCGGGCGCTGCCGTCGTGGGTTCGGCCAGCACCTCGGGCGGCAGGTCTTTCGGCTCGATCAACTGCGCGGGTGCCATCACGGTCAGCCAGTGGCACAGGTTCTCGAGCTGACGCACGTTGCCGGGAAACTCGAACCGCGCCAGCCGCTCCATCGCGGCATCGCTCAGGCGTTTGGCTTCCACGCCGAGGTCGTGTGCGCTGCGGGCCAGGAATGCGCGCGCCAGGCCGGGAATGTCCTCGCGCCGCTGTCGCAGCGGCGGCAGCCTCAGGCGGATCACGTTCAGGCGGTGGAAGAGGTCCTCGCGGAACGCCCCATCCTTGACGCGCTGCTCGAGGTTCTGGTGCGTGGCGGCGATCACCCGCACGTTGACCTTCAGCGGCTGGTGGCCGCCGACGCGGTAGAACTGGCCGTCGGACAGCACGCGCAGCAGCCGCGTCTGCAGGTCGAACGGCATGTCGCCGATCTCGTCGAGGAACAAGGTGCCGCCGTCGGCCTGCTCGAAGCGGCCGCGACGCATCGTCTGCGCACCGGTGAACGCGCCACGTTCGTGGCCGAACAGCTCCGACTCGAGCAGATCCTTCGGGATCGCCGCGGTGTTGATGGCGATGAACGGCCCGCGCTGCTCGCCGCGCGGGCTGTGGCGGTGCAGCGCGCGCGCCACCAGCTCCTTGCCAGTGCCCGATTCGCCGGTGATCAGCACCGTGACGTGGCTCTGGCTCAGGCGCCCGATCGCGCGGAACACCTCCTGCATCGCCGGCGCCTGGCCGAGCATCTCCGGCACTGCGGCGTCGCCATCGTCGCCCCCCTGCTCGCGCAGACTCTCGTCGACCGCGCGGCGGATCAACTCGACCGCCTTGGGCAGGTCGAACGGCTTGGGCAGATACTCGAACGCGCCGCCCTGGAACGCCGACACCGCGCTGTCGAGATCGGAGTACGCGGTCATCACGATCACCGGCAGGCCGGGGTGCCGTTGCTTGACCTTGGCGAGCAGATCGAGCCCCGAGCCGCCCGGCATGCGGATGTCGCTCACCAGCACCTGCGGCGCGTCGGTCTCCAGCGCCGACAGCACGTCGCGCGGGTTGGTGAAGGTGCGCACGTCGAACTGCTCGCGCGTCAGCGCGCGCTCGAGCACGAAGCGGATCGATTGATCGTCGTCGGCCACCCAGATCGGCTTCATATCGAAGGGTGCTGTGGTTGAACGCTGGTTGGACTCAAGGCAGCGGAATCACGATCTTGAACACCGTGCGGCCGGGCACCGAGTCGCAATCGATGGCTCCATGGTGCTGCTGCACGAACGTCTGCGCCAGCGTCAGCCCGAGCCCCGAGCCGCCCTCGCGCCCCGACACCAGCGGGAAGAAGATGCGATCGCGGATCGACTCGGGCACCCCTGGCCCGTTGTCCTCGACATGCAATTCCAGTGCCAGCCTGCTGCGTTCCTTGCCGATCGTCGCCTGGCGCGCGGCGCGCGTGCGCAGCACGATGCGCGCGCTGCCCGCGGCAATCAGCTCGGCCAACGCGTGCGCCGCGTTCTGCGCGATGTTGAGCAGCGCCTGGATCAGTTGCTCGCGGTCGCCGCGGAACTCCGGCAGCGAGACGTCGTAGTCGCGAGCGATTGCGAGCCCGCGCGGAAACTCCGCCAGCACGACCGCGCGCACCCGCTCGCACACCTCGTGGATGTTGACGTCGCCCACCACGTGCGGCCGGCGGTGCGGGGCGAGCAGGCGGTCGACCAGTGCCTGCAGGCGGTCGACCTCATGCACGATGACCTCGGTGTACTCGGTCAGCTCGCCGGGGCCTGGCGGACGACGCAGCTCCATCGCCAGCAGCTGCGCAGCGCCGCGAATGCCCCCGAGCGGGTTCTTGATCTCGTGCGCCAGGTTGCGCATCAGCTCCCGGTTGGCCGCAAGTTGCCCGAGCGCCCGCTCCTCGCGGTCCTGTCGCGTTTGCTGCTCGACCTCGAGCATTTCTACCAGGACCAGCTCGAGCCCCTCGCCACCGCCGGCTCCGCCCTGCGGCTCGACCTGCGTGACGATCACGTGCACCGGCAGCTCTTCGGCAGCCATCGCCGCGCCGCTCACCCTGAGCGTGGCCTCGAGGCGGCCGCTGGACATCTCGTTGCGCGCCACCGCGAGCAGCGTCTCGCGCAGCGGCGCGGGGTCGACGAAACGGTCGAACAGGCTGGTGCGAAGCAGCACTCGGCGCGACAACCCCACCGCCGCTTCGAAACCGCTGTTGACGAACAGCACGGTGCCGTCGCGCCGCGCCAGCGCCACCAGGGTGGCCAGCAGGTCGAACGCCTCGTAGCGCTCGCCGCTCATCGGGCCAACTCGGCGTTGCGCGTCGCCGCCCCCTGGGGGAACTCGCCGTTCGGATATCGGCGCCGGCTCGTTGCGCCCCCGATGGCAGCCGCGCCGCCGGGCGGACCTGCCGCCGCCGGCGCAACTCTCACTGCGGCAGCTTGGCCAGCTCGCGCTTGATGGCCGCGACGTCCTCTTCCTT
>DASURM010000568.1:0-2378 GCA_036280035.1 Burkholderiaceae bacterium
CGCAGCTCGTCGGGCCGGTGCGCCAGCACCAGGAACACGTTGGGCACGAAGCCGGCCTTCTCCTGCACCTGCACGATGCGCTCGCGCAGGTCGGCCGGCAGGTTCTCGATCTCGGGCACCGGGTAGCGGCTGATCGGCGGACTCATGGCTTGTCTCCGGAAGTGGCAGTGCGGAACTGCAGTGCGTGCAGCCGAGCGTACAACCCGCCGCGCGCGAGCAGCTCGGCATGGGTACCTTGCTCGACCAGGCGGCCGGCATCGATGGCCACCACGCGGTCGGCGTGCTCGATCGTCGACAGCCGGTGCGCGATCACCAGCGTCGTGCGGCCCTTCATCAGCTCGTCGAGCGCCGACTGCACCGCGCGCTCCGACTCGCTGTCGAGCGCCGACGTCGCCTCGTCGAAGATCAGGATCGGCGCGTCCTTGTAGATCGCGCGCGCGATCGCCAGCCGCTGGCGCTGGCCGCCCGAGAGCTGGCTGCCGTTGTGGCCGATCTCGCTGAAAAGGCCCTGCGGCAGCGACTCGACGAACTCCAGCAGGTTGGCGCCGCGCAGCGCGGCGCGCACGCGCGCCTCGTCGATCGGCGCGCCGAGCACCACGTTGGCCACCACGCTGTCGTCGAACAGCACCACGTCCTGGCTGACCAGCGCGAACTGCCGGCGCAGCGACTCGATGTTCCAGTCGCGCAGCGGCATGCCGTCGAGGCGGATGACGCCCGCGGTGGGCTCGATGAAGCGCGGCAGCAGGTTCACCAGCGACGACTTGCCGGCCCCCGACGGGCCCACCAGCGCCACCGTCTCGCCCGGCTCGATGGCGAGCGTGAAGTCGTCGAGCGCGCTCGCCTGGTCGGCGGCATAGCGCAGGCTCACCGCGTCGACCTCGATGCGGCCGGCGGCGCGCGCCACGGCGTGCGCGCCGCCGCGCTCGTTGATGCCTTCCTCCACGAGGTCGATGCTGCGCTCGAGCGCGGCGAGCCCGCGCAGGATCGGCGCCATCACGTCGGCCAGGTGGCGGATCGGCGGCAGCGTCATCAGCATCGCGGTGATGAAGGCGACGAAGTCGCCCACCGTCTGCCCGCCCTGCGCGCTCTGCCACAGCGCGATCACGATCACCGCCGACATCGCGCTGGCGGCGAGGATCTGCGTCAGCGGCGTCATCGTGGCCGACGCGGCCACGTTCTTCAGCAGCAGGCGGCGCAGCGCGTTGCTCAGGTGCTCGAAGCGCTGCGCCTGCGACGGGCCCGCGCCGTGCAGCCGCACGATGCGCCAGGCCAGCACGTTCTCCTCCACCACGTAGGCCAGCTCGTCGTTGGCACGCTGGCCCTCCTTGGTCAGGCGCTGCACGCGCGCGCCCGCGGTGCGCATGACCCAGCCGATGGCCGGGAACAGCAGCGCGATCACCAGCGTCAGCGCCCAGTTGAGGTACAGCAGGTACGCCAGCAGCGCCGCCAGCGTGAGCGAGTCGCGCACCAGCGTCAGCACCGAGTTGACGAGCGCCGTGGTCGAACTCTGCACCTCGTAGACCAGCATGTTCGTCAGGCTGCTGGCCGAGTGGCGCGTGAACAGCGACGGCTCGGCGCGCAACAGGTGGTCGAACAGCCGCAACCGCAGCGTCTGCGCGGCCTGGTTGGCGGCCCAGGTGAGGGCATATTGCGCGATGAACCCGGCCACGCCGCGCAGCGTGAACAGGCCGATGATCGCCACCGGCACCAGCCACATCGGGATGCCCGCGCCGGTGAAACCCTTGTCGAGCAGCGGCTTCATCAACGCCGGCAGCGCCGGCTCGGTGAGCGCGGCCACCAGCGAGGCCACGCCCGCTGCCACGATGCCGGCACGCCCGCTGCGGAAGTACGGGGCGATGCGGGAGACGCGCTGCAGCACAGAGGGCATCGACGGCGGACCTTCGAGGTCGCCGGGGCGACCATTTCGACACGACAACTGACGATTATCGGTGCCTCACCTGCCTACAATGCGCACCCAACGCGAGCTGGCGAGCCCGGAACCCGGGCTGCCGAAGCGAATCCACAACAGTTCATGGTGACCCCGCCCGAGAAGCTGCCAGCCCCATCGCGCCGTCGATGGCTGGTCGGCGCTCTCGCCGCCGGTGCGCTGCACGGCGCGCACGCGCAGTTTCGCGTCGAGATCTCCGGCGTCGGCGCGACCCAGCTGCCGATCGCGATCGCCAAGTTCCGCGACGAAGACAAGTCCGGCCAGTCGATCTCCGGCATCGTGCGCGCCGACCTCGAGCGCTCGGGCGTGTTTCGCGTCGTCGACTCGAGCGGCGACCTCGACGAGACCTCGCGCCCCGACTACACCGTGTGGCGCGGCCGCGGCGCCGACGCGCTGGTGGCCGGCTCGGCCGCGCGGCTGTCCGACGTCC
>DASURM010000569.1:0-19301 GCA_036280035.1 Burkholderiaceae bacterium
GTCGCCGCGCAGGAAGTTGACCAGGTTGGTGCCGTCGTTGGCCAGCGTCACCTGACCCGACGTCAGCGTGCCGCACTGCAACGGCGTCGGCGTCTTGCTGCACAGGTTCGTGAAGTTGCCCCCGTAGCCGTCGGTGCTGAGGTTGCCGTAGTTGAAAGCCCGCAGCGCCTTGGTCACCGGGTTCATGTACTTGATGTTGCGGCTGCCCGCGCTCACGCCCTCCAGCTGCGTCTTGGCCGACCAGACCGTCGTGGCGGTATTGATCGCGCCGGTGGCGGCGTCGAGCGGATGGGCCCGGATGTCGCCGGTCCACTCCACTGTGGTGTAAGTGGCGACGTATGCATTGTTGTTGTCACCGAGCACCGGCTCCAGCGAGTTCGTCGCGGCGCCGGCGGCCGAGCCGTAGGCCTTGGTCACGTCGGTCAGCGCATTCTGCAGCGCATTGGCCAGCGTGTTGGCGTTGTTGGTGGCGAAGTAGCGGCCGCGCCCGTTGACCGCGGCATGCCACAGGTCGTCGATGGCGCGCGCGTCATCGCCGCCTGCCCCCGGGTCGGGCCAGTTGGCGGTGCCATTCTTCAAGTTGACGTAGGTGCCCGAGGCCTGGTTCAGGTAGTTGGGGTCGTAGGCCAGGGTGCCGTTCAGGCCCATACCGACGGTAAACGTCGTCATGTGCTGGTGCGTCGCGATGTCCAGCGGCGGCATCGGCAGCATCGTGCCGTTGGAGCACACGTCGTGGGTGTTGCCAGCTGCGTCCGGAGCGCCAGTGCAGTTGTTCAGGGCCGACGTGCGCAAGTCGTTGGCGTAGTAGTACTCGGCCACGTCGGCCAGGCTGTTGCTGGAGCCGCCGCTGGTCGAATTGACCGTGTTCGAAGCGCTGGTGACGGTCGGCGCGCCGATCGTCGTCACTGCCGGGCCGCTCAGGACGCTGTTGGTGGTACCGGTCGCAGCACCGCCGGCGGTCGACGCGCCCGAAGTCGCGTTGTAGTTGCACGTCGTCATGCAGTTGGCGTCGTTGGTCGTCGACCAGTACGTCTGACCCGGCACAAGGTCGGGGTTCGGGAGCTGCAGGCCGCTTGCGGTTGCACAACCCGAGGTGGCGCCGCCTGTGTTGGCGAACGTGCCGTCGCTTGTGGCCCCTGCGACCGTGTTGGTGCTGACCGTCGCGTAGCTCGGCCCGGTAGTCACCCCAGGGTTGTTGTCGGATGTCACCACGCCGTTGGTCGTGACGATCGTTCGCGTCAACGTCGTCGTCGCGTCGCGTACCAGAGTGGTCGTTGAATCGGCCGTCGCGCTCCGGTTCTGCTGCTGTTCGCTCTGCGTGTAGTTGCCGGTACCGCAGGTACCGGGCGTCGTGCCGATCGACCACCTGTAGCGTCGGTAATTGGTGCTGGCGCGGTTCGTGGTGACGACTTGCTGACGTTGCACGGTCGTCGTCGTGGTCGTCGTCGTCGACACCGCGTTCGCCCCGTCGTGCATCGGCTTGGTCTCGGTGCCATCCTGCTGGCCGACGTTGGTGTTGCTGGTCAGCTGGAACGGGCCATAGCTCGCAGTTTCCGACCCGGTATTCCAGTAGCCGTCGGTCGTCAGGATCGTGTAGTTGCGCTGGCACGAGTACTGCATCGGGTCGGACGCCTGCCCCGGCGCCTTGTTGGCGAAGTAGCGGCCCACCTTGGACAGCGACGCGCGCAACGGCGTGCTGGAGTTGCCGTCCGCGGTGTACAGGCTGCTGTAGAAGTTGTTCTTCCTCGTGGTGGTGAAGTCGGCGATGTCGAGGAACCAGTTGGTACCCTCCGTTGCGCCCCTATCGCTGATGGTCGTGAAGCCTACGCGGAAGCGCGAGTCCATGGCCTGGAAGGCGCGCCCGATGGCCGTGCGCGCCATCAGACGCCGCGTCCGGTAGTACGCATACCAGTTGGCGTACTTCTGCTTCTCGGCCGCCGGCGAGGCGTTAGTCACCGTGCCTACGGTGAACACGCCGCTGCCCGGGCTGCTACCGATGTTGCTTTGGCACTCGGTGTAGAAGGGGGTTCCGGTCTGCGTGTTGCCACTGGTGTCGTAGGTCCAGTTCAGCTTCGGTTGCGTGCCGGTGTAGTTGTAGTAGGTGCTGCCGTTGAGGTTGCTGACGACGCTCACCGTCCATGAGTTGCCCGATCCGCTGCCGCCAACGGCAGTGACATTGACCGCCAGGTCGTTCGTCGTTCCATTCCACGATGTGACGTTGCCGGACAGCCAGACCGTGGGGTCTGCAGCCGACGTGATCGCCACGGCGTTGCCGGTTGCGTATGTGCTGATGCCCGCACCCGGCACCTTGACCGTCACGCTGCCGGTGGCCACCGTCAGCGTGGTCGTAGTCGAATTGGCCGAGCCGCCGACATAGGTGTAGCCGTCGGGGGCCGCGGCGTTGAAGTTGGCGTCCGGAAACGGGGTGCCGTCGACCTTCACCGGCGGCGGATAGCTCACCGCGGCGCTGGGGTCATACGCGATGCCGTTGCACTGCGGCGACCAGTAGCCGTAACGGCCGTTGTTGCTCATCTCGTCGGGCATGTAGGACCAGGACATCGAGCCCGAGTTGTCCAGCACGAACATGATGTTGGGCTTGGCCACGACGGTCGAAGTGGTCGCCAACGGCTGGCTGTAGATGTCCGTGACCGCGGCCTGCACGTCGACGACGGTGATGGCCGAGGCCATCAGGGCGGCGAGCAGCCGTTTGCTGTGACGGGCAACTTTCATGATTGCTCCTCGAATCCCTTGCTGTCTCAGGAAGCCAGGTTGACGATCGTTTCGGTGTAGGTCACCGCATTGCGCGGACCCTTGACGCGGACGACGATGCGATAGAAGGGTTGCTGGTTCTGGATCTGGAAGCCGCCGCCGGTCGCCTGATTGGGTGCGCCGGTGCTGGAGTCCTTCACCACGCTGGCCTTCAGCGCGACCGCGCAGTTGTTGTTGCTCGACCCCTTGGCATCGATGCCGGCGGTGCTGCACAGCCGGGTGATCAGCCAGCGCGCTTCGAGGCGAGCCGTCGAGTCGACCCAGAAGCTGTCGCTCGGCCGGGTCGCCGTGTCGCAGGTGCCGACCAGAGAACCACCGGACTTCGCGTAGTCGCAGCTGCCGTCGACATCCCAGTTCACCAGCATGCGCGAGCCGTCGCCCGGGCGGTCGAAGCCGGTGATGTCGTAGGCTTCCTTCGAGGTCGCGTAGTAGCCCTGGTTGGCGTTGCTGCTGTTGTCTTGCAGCCGCGTCGCCTCGGTCATGTTCATCACGAGGAAATTGATCGCCTGCTGGGTGGCGCGGTCGGCCGCCGCGGCGGTCGCCTTCTTGGCCCCGAGGTTGCCCATCACCACGGCGCCGGTGTCGACCGAGCGCACCAGCGCCGAGGCGGCCAGCGCCAGCGCGACCAGGGTGATCAGCGCGAACAGCAGCGACGCGCCGCGTTGGCTGCCGGCGGCCGGCCATGCCCGGGACCGATTTCGTGTCGAGTGGTTGTTGCTCATGCCCGTTCTCCGCTTCACTCCTCGACGCTCCACATCAGGTTTCGCACCTGCACCGCGGTGTCGAACACCTTGTAGCGGTAGTGCTTCCAATCGTTGAGCTGGCTGATCGGCAGCGGCAGGTCGCAGGTCGCGGCACCGGCTGCGCAGGCAGTGGTCGCACCGGGGTAGGCGTCGTACGTGACGGCGGCCCCGCCCGCGGCATTCCAGGTCGGCTCGGCGGCAGTCACTTCGTCCTTCTCGCGCTGGCCGCTGCGTGCCACCACTGCCAGGCGCACCGACAGTACGTTGCGCCATTCGGCGTTGTTGGTCGGGGTCGTGGTGTCGTAGACGTCGACCGTGCCGTTGGCGTCGGTGTCGCGACCGTAAAGAGCCTTCAGCAGCACGATGCCCGAGTTCAGCTGCTCGGTGGCGCCTATGCCGGCCTGCGTCCAGGTGTCGACCTGGAACTTGTCGCCCGAGACGCTGAACACCATGCGCCGCGGATCGCCGAAGTTGACGATCAGCGAATTCGACTGGAAGCCGCCCACCGGCCAGTCGCTGCTGTTGGTGGCGTTCCACGATGACGCACTGGGCGAAGCGACGTGCGGGATGCGCGTGCGGCTGAGCGTCGTGTCGACAACCGACGTGTCCTCATTCACCGTGAGCAGCAGACACTTGGTGGTCGAACTCCAGTCGGTCGGAATGGCCAGGATCGTGTCGCCGACCTTCACCCCGTGCGACGAGCCGTCGAGGACGACGAACGACGGGTAGGCGTCGCCTTCCTGGTGGGTGGCATTGATCTTCACCGGCGCCGCGAAAGTCGACTTGGTACTGGTCAGCACCTCGATGCGATCGCTCGGTGCCGACGCGCTCGTGCCTGGCGTGATGATCAGGGGCGCCAGCACCATCGACGGCGCGGCCGTCGTGCTGCCCGACGTGCCGTAGCGACCGGTGATCGGGCAGCCGAGCGCGCTCGGCGCCGAAACCACGCCATAGCCGGCGCTCTTGATGTTTCGGCGCAGCGTGTGCAACGCCACCGACCCGTTGACTTGTGCATCGGAGCCGAAAGTGGCCGTGCGCTTCTGGCCCTCGGCCACCGCGAAGACCTGCGAGATGAAGTAGGTGGTGACCAGGCCCAGCAAGAGGGCGACCATCACCTCCACCAGCGTCATGCCGCGCTGGCCTGCGACGACGTCGCCCCGGCTTGCGTGGCGGCCCGGGGCACGATGGTTCTGTGGGTGCACGGTGCGTACCTCGCTCACGGGCTGGGAACGTTCTGCGCGACGTTGAACGTCGAGACGTACTGGTGCGTGCCGCCATTCGGCAGCGACCACTGCAGCGTGACTGTGACCATTCCGTAGTTGGCGTCCCAGGGGTCTGCCACGTTGTTGAAAGCGAGTGCGCTCAACGTTCCGCCGGGCAGGGTCTTGCCGAGCTTGGTCAGCCAGGCATTGCATGCCGCGCTTCCCGCGCAGCCGCCGGTGCTGAAGGCCGCCAGGTTGGCGATCGTGGCCTGATTGCCCAGCTCGCCCCACATCACGGCGGCGAGTTCGTCGACCAGATTCGCGGCATCGGCGCGCACCTTGCTCTCGGTTTGCGTCTGCGTCATCGCCGCCTGCAGGCCGACCAGGCCGAGGATGCCGATCGCGAACAGCAGCACTGCTACCAGCACTTCGACCAGCGCGAAGCCGGCCAGGCGGCGCCGGCCGCGATCGCGGCGGTTGGAGGGGATTCGACAGGTGTTCATCGGTGTGGATCCAGTGGCAGCCCGGCCGTCTTCAGTTGCAACCCGCTTGACACACGCGCGGGTCGTTGCTGTCGGTGACCTGGGGATCGCACATGCGGACCTGGCCGCCGGCATTGACAGCAATGTTCAGCGGGCGCACCGACGAGTCGATCGCGTTGGTCACGCGGATGCAGGTGATCGGCAGCACGTTCGATATCTGGCCGTAACCGTTGAAGGTCACGGTGGTTGCGCTCGACCCACCGGCGTCTGTCGCTGCGATGCTGAGACCGCCGCCGTTGTCGCCAGTCGGCCGTAGCGCAATGAAGGCGTCGCGATCGGTGGCGCACTTGCCGGCCGGGGACGCCATCGCCACGACCCAGCCCCCGCTGGTCGACGACAGCGCGCACGTATCGCTCATCGACACGGCGTCGTTGTCGGACACCAGGTAGAAGCCCACGGGCTGGTTGCGGCGCACCGCCTCGTTGCGGGCGTGCATCAGGCCGTTGGTGATCGATTCGGCTGTCGAACGCATGCGCGTGTTGCGCATCCACGTACCGACACTCGGCATCGCCGACATCAGGATGAAGGCGGCAAGCGTGATCGCAATCACCACCTCGAGAATCGTGAAACCCCGTTGCCTCATGGCCGGCGCTCCTTCAGTTGTCGCAACTGCCGCCCTTGGTGAGCCAGCAGACAGCCGACGAGCTTTGCCCGTCGAACGAGGTCGTGCCCTTGGTGCCGTTGTGGTTGACGGTGTAGGCGTAGCCCGTGGTCAGGCCGCCGGTGCCTGTGGCAGTCAGCGTGTAGGTCTGCGCCGGCGCTGCCCCGAGGCTGCCGCAAGAGACCGTGAAGTACTTGCCCACGACCGGAAACGCACCGAGGGTCGGCAGAGTCGGGCAGGCGGTGCTGTTGGCCGCTGCGCCGTAGAACTTGTTGTCCTGGTAGTACTGCTCCATCTTCACCCGCGCGTCGGCAAGCGTGGTGAATGCTTCGGCGAGCTGGCCCCGCCGCACGTAGCTTCTGTACGAAGGAATCGCCACCGCGGCGAGGATCGCGATGACGACCATCGCGATCATCACTTCGATCAGCGTGAATCCGGCTTCGGCGTTGCCTGAAGAGTTGCTTCGCTGCGCTCGCATGGTTGTCGGTCCTGTCTCGCGAATCCGCGTGTGTTCGCAATCAGCTTAGGCAGGCGCGCACGCGAACATCTGTTCACAACCCCGAGTTCCGGGGCCCGAAGGCGGAACAAGTTGGCACCTGCCCGGGTGGATGCGGGCTAGTGCGCTCAGGCTCGCGGTTTGCACGTTGCCGCCGGTCAGCGGCGCGCAACCGCTCGTCGCAGCGTCAGCAAATCACGCTTCGCGCGTGTCGACGCCGGGCGTATCGAGGTGGCCGACGTCGCCCCAACCCACCAGCATCAGGCCCTGGTCGCCGTGCAGCAGGCGATTGACCGACGCGTTGTCCAGCGCCCAGGTGCGCGGCGCGTCGAGCGCGATGCGAGCGGCGGCGCGATACAGGCAGTCGAGCACGCCTCCATGCGTGACCCACACCACTGCACGGCCGGGATGACGAGCCGCGAGTCGGCTGGCCACATCGAGGCAGCGCTCGTAGAACGCCGACAGCCGCTCGCCGCGCGGTGGCGCGAACGTCGGGTCGCGCGAGCGCCAACGCAGCACTTCGTCGGGCCACTGGCGCTCGATGTCGGCGTAGGTGAAGCCTTCGAACACGCCGAAGCTGCGTTCGCGCAGCCCCGGTTCGCGCTGCACGCGCTGGCCCCGGGCTTCGGCCAGCGGGGCCGCGGTGGCCATCGCGCGCGACAAGTCGCTGGCGACGATGGCATCGACCGCTTCGTGCGCCAGCGCCTGCGCGAGCTGCTGCGCCTGCCAGCGCCCGCGCGCGTCGAGCGCGGTGTCGAGCTGACCCTGCATGCGCATCTCGGCGTTCCAGGCGGTCCGCCCGTGGCGGACCGCGATGATGCGGGTGGCTTCTCGCAAGCCGCCCTCGGCGAGTCAGCCGCGCACCAGCCGCCGGTTGAGCGTGTAGGTGCCCGACAGCGTGGCTTCGGCCAAGACCTTGCCCGCCAGCGCCTCGCGCACCTGCGCTCCGGTGAATGCGCCGTCGACCGCCAGGCGGTCCACCGACACCGCGTACAGCGTGAATACGTAGTGGTGCACCAGCGAATCGTTGAACGGCGGGAACGGGCCGTCGTAGCCGAAGTACTGACCGGCCATCTGCGGGTCGGCGGCGAACCACCCGGTGAAGTCGTTGAGGCCGTGCCGTGCGCCCTGGCCGGCGGCCGGCCCCGGTTTGCCGCGCGCGGTGAAATCGCGGCTGAACTGGCCTTCGCCGATGGCGCCGAGCGCGGGCGCGATGTCGACCATCACCCAGTGGAAGAAGTCCACCCGCGGCAGGTCGGCCGGGATCTCGCGGTCGGGCTTGTTGACGTCGTCGGGCCGGCTCGGCACGTCGAAGTCATGGCAGATCAGCACAAGCGACTTCGTTCCGGCGGGCAGTTCGCTCCACGCCAGATGGGGGTTGATGTCGTCGGAGAACCCGACGCCGCCTGCCGCATCGATCTTGCCGGCCGCGTAACGGGCCGGAATCGCTTCGCCGTTGCTCCAGCTGTCGCTCCACAGCTTCATCGCCGCCCTCGCGCTGGTTGGTTCCGCTACACGCCCCAGACGATCGGCTCGCCTGCGTCCAGCGCGCGCTTGATCATCTCGACCATCGGCCACACCCGCTGCTTGAGGCCGACCCCGCGCTCGCCGTCGCTGTCGGCCGCCGGTGCCTGCGCCTGCGCCGCGGCTTGCTGCAGCGCCTGCAGCGCCGCCGGCATGTCGGCAACCTCGATGATGCCCTTGGGCGCCGGCTCGCGACCGATCAGGCGCAGCAGCAACTCACCATGCGGCTGCAGCATGATCACGTCGCCGGTGGCCTTGCTCTTGAACTTGTAGATCATCGGGTGTCGCCGTCACTTGTAGATGTAGCTGCGTTGGAACGGGAACGCCGACTGCGCGCCGCGCATCGGGCCGTCGTCGAGGTTGCCGCTCGGCCGCGCCGCGAGCGTCTGGTGCAGCGAGATCCAGCCGCGCTCGAAGCTCATCGCGGAACCGGCGAGATACAGCCGGTATGCGCGCACCACTCGCTCGCCTGCCACCTCGGCGGCGTGTGCCAGGCGCGACTCCAGGGCGTCGGACCACGCCCACAGCGTGCGCGCATAGTGTGGCCGCAGGTTCTCGACATCGAGCGCTTCGAGGCCCGCGTCGGCCATCTCGCGCAGCGCGTGCGACAAGTGCAGCAACTCGCCACCGGGAAAGATGTAGTGTTCGATGAAGTCCCCGATGCCCGCGCCGAGCTGCGCGTTGCGGGTGCCGCCGGCGTTGATGCCGTGGTTCATCAGCAGGCCGCCCGGTTTGAGCAGGCGACGGATCTTGGCGAAGTACGCCGGCAGCATCGCGCGACCGACGTGCTCGAACATGCCGATCGACGCGATCTTGTCCCACGGCTCGTCCTCGGGCAGCGCGCGGTAGTCGAGCAACTGCATGCGCACGCGGCCCCGCAGGCCGCGCTCGGCGATCACGCGGTTGACGTGCGCATGCTGGTTCTTCGACAGCGTGATGCCGGTGGCCTCGACGCCGTAGTGCTCGGCCGCCCACAGCAGCAGCCCGCCCCAGCCTGCGCCGATGTCGAGGAAACGCTCGCCCTCGCGCAACATCAGCTTGCGGCACACGTGGTCGAGCTTGGCCTCCTGCGCCTGCGCCAGCGGCATCGCGGCATCGCGGTAGTAGGCGCACGAGTAGACGCGCCGCGGATCGAGCCACAGCGCATAGAAGTCGTCCGACACGTCGTAGTGGAACTGGATCTGTCGGGCGTCGGCTTCGGCGCTGTGGTGCCCGGCCGACTTGGCGTTGCGCAGCAGCCTGCGCCACCACGAGCTGCCGCCGCCGGTGGTGGGGTCCGACGGAATCATCTGCGCGGCCACCGCCATCACGTCGCGCATGCGGCCGTCGATCTGCAGCCGCCCCTCGACGTAGTCGCCCGCCAACAGGCCGACCTGGCCGGCCGCCAGGTGCGCCAGAGGGGGCAGCTCGCGCAGGGTCAGCGTCACGCCGGCCTCCGCCGGCCCCAGCCGGCGCCCGCCAGGCAGCACCACCGCGGCGCCGGCCAGGCTGGCAACCTTGCGTTCGATCAGGTGCTCGAGGGGATTCATGACCACGGGGCATGCGCAACGTAAGCCATGACTGTAAGGAAAAATCGGGGCCCCGCCATCGGGGCTCCACAGTAGCCCCGCGGGCTCGGTTCAGCGGGCGACGACGCGCAGGTGCCGGCCGGGCGCCGCCTGGTTGCGCAGCCGCTGCTCGAAGCTGAGCGCGTCGAGCGCCGGGGCGAACAGGAAGCCTTGCAGCTCGTCGCACCCCTGCTCGGCCAGCAGACGGCGCTGCACCTCGGTCTCGACGCCTTCGGCATTGACCCGCAGGTTCAGCGCGCGCGCGAGCTGGATCACCGCGCGCACGATCGCCGCGTCGCTGTCGTCGGCTGGCAGGTTGCGGATGAAGCTCTTGTCGATCTTCAGCTTCTCGATCGGGAAGCGCTTCAGGTAGGCCAGGCTCGAGTAGCCGGTGCCGAAGTCGTCGATCGCCAGCTTCACGCCGAGCTGCGACAGCGCGTACAGCCTCTGCAGCGCCTCGCCCGCGTCGCGCACCAGGATCGACTCGGTCAGCTCGAGTTCGAGCAGTGCGCCGGGCAGGTCGACCGAGCGCAGCGCCTGCGCCACGCGGTCGACGAAATCGGCCTGCTGGAACTGCAGCGCCGAGACGTTGACCGCGATCTTCAGCGGCATGCCCTTGCTGCGCCAGGCGGCGGCCTGGCGCACTGCCTGACCGAGCACCCAGTCGCCCAGCGCGATGATGAAGCCCGACTCCTCGGCCACCGCGATGAACTGCGCCGGGGCCACCTCTCCCAGCTCGGGGTCGCGCCAGCGCAGCAGCGCCTCGGCACCGACGATGGCATCGCCCGCGATGCCGAACTGCGGCTGATAGGCGACGCGGAACCGCTGCGCGGTCAGCGCCTGGCGCATCGCGTGGTCGAGCTGCATGCGCGCGCGCAGGTCGGCATCGTGGCTCGGCTGGTGGAAGCGGAACGCCGCGCGGCCCCCCTGCTTGGCGCGCTGCATCGCCGTTTCGGCGTGGCGGATCAGCTCGCTGCCGTGCGCGCCGTCGCCCGGGTACAGCGCGATGCCGATGCTGCAGGTCAGCGTGAACTGATGGCCGTCGAGCGCGTAGCCGCGGCCGGTGACGTCGAGCACGCGTGCGGCCGCGCTCTCGGCACCGCGCTGATCGGTGCCGTGCACCAGCAGCGCGAACTGGTCGCCGCCGACGCGCGCCAGCAGGTCGCCCTGGCGCAGGCAGGTCTTGACTCGCTCGGCGACCTCGACCAGCACGCGGTCGCCGATGTCGCTGCCGAGGCTGTCGTTGATCTGTTTGAAGCGGTCGAGGTCGAGCAGCAGCAGCGCGAAACCGGTGCCGTCGCGCTGCGCATGCGTTTGCGCCAGCTCGAGCGCGTCGCCGAGGTGGCGGCGGTTGGGCAGACCGGTCAGCGCATCGGTGGTGATCAACGCCTCGATGCGGCGGTCGGCGGCGACGATCTCGGTGCGGTCGCGAAACGCCCACACGCGCCCGATCGGCCGCCCGCGGCAGATCTGCGGTTGCGTCACCAGTTCGAGGGTGGCACCCGACAGCAACTGCAGCGTCTGCTGCGCGCGCATCAGCACCGACTCCTGCAAGGTGGCGAGCTGGCGCTGGTACGCGCGCGGGTCGGTCACGCTGCGGCGCATCCAGTCGAACACCGCCTCGTCGTGCGAGCCCTTCAACAGATCCTTCGGCAGCGCCCAGATCGTCGCGAAGCGCTGGTTGAAGGCGCGGATCCGCCCCGCCAGGTCGGTGACCAGGATGCCGTCGGCGGTCGATTCGAGCGTGGCCTGCAGCTCGGCCAGCAGCGTTTCGCGCTCGAGCTGCTCGCGCAGCTGGTCGCTGCGGTCGCGTACGACCACCAGATAGTGCGTGGGCTTGACGCCGGAGCGCGCGGCCAGCGGCGAGACGCGCCGGCTCACGTGGAGCAACCGCCCGTCGGCCGCCAGCGCCACCGCGGGCGACTCGAGTTCGCCGCCATGGCCGGCCCTCACGTCGCCCCAGAACGCGGCGTCCTCCGGCGTGCCGATCAGTCCGCTGGCGCCGAGCGCGCGCGCATCGGCCTCGCTCAGGGCCAGCAGCGCGAGCGCCGCGCGGTTGATGCCAGCCAGCGTCAACGTTCGCGCGTCGACGATCCAGGCGGCGTCGCCGAGCGCATGCAACATCGCCAGCCACGCCGGCAGTGCGGCGGGACTTCTTGGGGACCGGCCTTCACCGCGCAGCGCGCCACCATCGCTCACGCGGCAAGCTCCTGGCCGAAGTCGGACCGGATCGTCTGCGCCGGCTCGAAGAAGTAGATCACGCGCCGCTGCGGCGACAGGTAGTGCAGCGCGTCGTCGGGTAGTTGCTCGACGCGCAGGCTGCGCCGGATGCCGAGGTCGCTGTGCTGCTCCAGGTTCAACTGCAGCGCCTCGTCGGCCGGCAGCTGCGGGTCGTACACCAGCACCCGCGGCTTCAACGGGCGCGTGGAGTTGACGTTGGTGACCAGCGCATAGCGGTCGTCGGTGAGCTGC
Organism: Burkholderiaceae bacterium; assembly: GCA_036280035.1. Classification (GTDB taxonomy): domain Bacteria; phylum Pseudomonadota; class Gammaproteobacteria; order Burkholderiales; family Burkholderiaceae_C; genus JAEUPI01. The sequence goes on from DASURM010000569.1 coordinate 11,897, forward strand.
ACCACCGAGCCCGGCGGGTAGACGCCCATCATGCGGATGAAGGCGTTGAGCATCGAGGCATCGAACTTCGCGCGCGTCTGGGCGAAGATGAGCGATAGCGCCTCGTGGGGCGTCAAGGCATGCGACGGCAACGCCGGATCGCACAGGTTGTCGAACCGGTTGATCAGCGCCACGATGCGCGCGGCCGCCGCCATGCGGTCGACGTTGAGCTGGTTCGGGAACCCCGAGCCGTCGGCCATCTCGTGGTGCTGGCCGACCACCACCAACGCGCCGGCGCTCAGGCCCATGCGCTTGCCGATCGCCAGGCCGCGTGCCACGTGCTCGCGGTACAGAGCCAGGTCGGCCGGCACCGTCCTGGCATCGGGGTGGCGCACCCGCTCGGGCAACTCGAGCTTGCCCACGTCGTGCAGCAGCGCGCCGACCCCGACGTGGAGCATCTCGTCCTCGCTGAATCCGAACACGCGGCCCATCAGCATCGAGATCACGGCCACGTTCAGCGCATGCGCGGTCGCGCGGTCGGCGCGTGCCTCGGCCAGCACGCGGATCGACAGCTCGCCATCGACCATCATCTTGCCGAGCAACGCGCGCGTCAGGCCTTCGGTGGCCTGGCGCGCGGCCTCGGGCTGGCTGAACACGTTGTCGACGGTCAGCTTCAACGATTTGGCGGCCTCGCCGTACTGGCGCAGGCAGACCCGGGTGGCTTCGCGTTGCGCCGCCAGCAGCATGCGCCGCTCGTGCGTCCGCCTGTCAGGCGCCGCGTCCACGTGGTGGACGCGAGCCGCTGACTGGCCCGGCACGTTGGCGCTGCGCGCCGCGACCGCCGCGGCGTCGTCGAGGGGCGCGTCGCCTGGCGCCGCCGCGGGCGTCGACCCGGCGGCGGCAAGTGCGACGGCGGCAGGCGGCTCGGCAACCGGTGCCTCTGCAACGGGCGCCCCCGCAGCGGGCGCATCCGAAGCCGGCGTACCGGCCAGGCGCGCATCGGCGACGGGCTCCTCGGCGGGCAGCGCATCGGCCAATGGGGCATCGGCAAGCGGCGCCTTGGCAGTGAGCGCATCGGGCGCTGCCGCTGCCGAGGCCTTCGCGACGGGGACGTCGGCGCCGTCGGCAACGGGGCCGAGCGCACTCTTCTCGGGGCTCCAGCGCACGTGGGACAGCCCGAGCCCGCGAATCGTCACGATCTGGTCGTCCGACGCGAGCCGGAAGCTCGACAGCGCGAACGGATGCGCCCACCACCCCAGATCGAGATGAACGAACATCCCGACACGCAAGTCATCGACGGCAATCCGGGCCGACATGGCAACGATCCTGGCCGGCGAACGCGCGGGCCCGAGGCCTACATCGGCAGCCGGGTTGCCGAACTGAAGTCGGCGCCGGCGATGCAGCGCGGCTGCCGGCCTGCCGCGACGCGCGCCGTGAGCCTTCTCACGGCACTGCCCGACTCGGCCGCGCGGGCACTTGCAAGCGATTGTCAACGGCCAGGTACTGTCCGCTGCACGTCGGAGCTAGCGGGTGGCCGCCTAGCGGTCGATGCGGGTCGACAGCACGATCGCCGATTGCGTGCGCTCGACGCCATCGAGCGCTCCGATGCGATCGATCAGGCGGTCGAGTTCGCCGATCGACGGCGCCGCGACGATGGCGATCAGGTCGAACGGCCCGCTCACCGAGTGCAGCGTGCGGAGCTCCGGGATCCGCCGCAACTCGGTCTCGATCGCCGGCGACCGGCGCGGCTCGAGGGTGATCAGGATGTGCGCGCGCACCAGGGCGGCCTCGGCCTGCGGGTTCACCTTGACCGTGTAGCCGGCGATCACGCGGTCGCGCTCGAGCCGCGCCAGCCGGCTCTGCACCGTGGTGCGCGACAGTTTGAGCTTGCGTGCCAGCACCGCCGTCGGGGTGCGTGCGTCCTCGCGCAGCAGGGCGAGCAGTTGCTGGTCGGTTGAATCAGCGCGGGTTGTACTCATTGCCGTCAGTCATCGGCAGATCGACGTGAAGTATGCAGCATATCGTCGTACCGAACTGCTCAGATTGCAGCGCATGCGAGGAAAATGAACAAGCGAAACCCACACGTTCGGAGGCTCGACATGAAGAACATCCTGATCGTCGGCGCGGGCAAGATCGGGCAGGTCGCCGCCGATCTGCTGGCCCACGCCGGTGGCGACTATGACGTCACGCTGGCCGACCGCTCGCCGACCGCACTGCGCGCCGTGCCGGCAGCGCCGCGCCTGCGCACCGAAGCGATCGACGTCGCCGACGCGGCGGCGTTGCAGCGCGCGCTGCGCGGCCGCTTCGCGGTCCTGAGCGCCGCGCCCTACCACCTGACCACCCGCATCGCCGAGGCTTCCCGCGCCGCCGGCACGCACTACCTCGACCTCACCGAAGACGTGGCCAGCACGCGGCGCATCCGCGAGTTGGCGGCGGGCGCGCCGACCGCGTTCATCCCGCAGTGCGGCCTGGCACCGGGCTTCATCTCGATCGTCGCCGCCGACCTGGCGCGCCGTTTCGACAAGCTCGACAGCGTGCGCATGCGCGTCGGCGCGCTGCCGGCGTACCCGAGCAACGCGCTGAACTACAACCTCACGTGGAGCACCGAAGGCGTCATCAACGAGTACATCGAGCCGTGCGAGGCGATCGTCGACGGCCACCGCGTCGAGGTGCCGGCGCTGGAGGAGCGCGAGGAGTTCGCGCTCGACGGCGTGCAGTACGAAGCCTTCAACACCTCGGGCGGGCTGGGCACGCTGGCCGAAACGCTCGAGGGCAAGGTGCGAACGCTGAACTACCGCACCATCCGCTACCCCGGCCACGCGGCGATCATGAAGGCGCTGCTGCACGACCTGCGGCTGCGCGAGCGCCGCGACCTGCTGAAAGACATTCTCGAGAACGCGGTGCCCGCGACGATGCAGGACGTGGTGGTGATCTTCGTCACCGTCAGCGGCTGGCGCGACGGCCGCCTGATGCAGGAGACCTACGCCCGCAAGATCTACGCGCAGGTGCTGGCCGGCAAGCTGCGCAGCGGCATCCAGGTGACCACGGCATCGGCCGCCTGCGCGATGCTCGACCTGCTGGCGCAAGGTCGCCTACCGCAGCAGGGCTTCGTGCGGCAGGAGGATGTCGCGCTCGACGACTTCCTCGGCACCCGCTTCGGCAGCGTCTACGCGCAGGTCGATCAGGCGCGCGCGGCGTAGGGGCTGCTCACCTTACGGACGCAGGCACAAGCCCCCAGGGGCTGGCCGGCGCCGCGCGTAGCATGCGCGAGGCATGCCCGGCCGCCTCGCCCATGAACCCTCCGCTGCACGCGTCGCCGTCATCGGCCTGCTCGGGCTGGCCGCGGCGATGGGCATCGGCCGCTTCGCGTTCACGCCGCTGTTGCCGTTGATGCAGGCCCGCGAGGGTCTGACGCTGACCCAAGGCGGCTGGCTCGCCAGCGCCAACTACCTCGGCTATCTGGTCGGTGCCGTCGCCTGCGCGGCACGGGCTCCGCAACCGGCGCGCGCGGCGCGCCACGGCCTCATCGGCGTGGCCGTGTTCACGCTGGCGATGGTGTGGGTCGCCGATTTCGCCGGACGCAGCCTGATGCGCTTCGGTGCCGGCGTGTCTAGCGCTTTGGTGCTGGTGGGCATCTCGTCGTGGGCGCTGCCGCTGCTGGCCGACCTGCGACGCGCTCGCTGGTCGGGTTGGGTGTTCGCCGGCGTCGGCGCCGGCATCACCACCGCGGGGCTGATCGGTCTGCTGGCCGCGCTGTGGGATGCCGACCCGGTCTGGGCGTGGCTCGCGCTGGGCGCGATCGCCGCGGTGGTCGCCGCGCTCGCGCAGCGCGACCTGCGGGCGCCGGCGGCAGCCCCCGATCGTGTCGACATTGCGGCGGCAGCGACGCGGCTGTCGCGCGCAGATTGGTTGCTGGTGCTGTGCTATGGCGCGTTCGGCTTCGGCTACATCATCCCGGCCACCTTCCTGCCCGCGTTCGCGCGCGCGTTGATCGACAACCCATTGGCGTTCGGTAGCGTGTGGCCGGTGTTCGGCCTTGCCGCCGCGGCCTCGACGGTGTTCGCGGCGCGCTGGCTGGCGGCGTGGTCGGCACGGTCGGTGTGGGCCGTCAGCCAGGTGGTGATGGCGTTCGGCGTGCTGCTGCAGGCCCTGTGGCCCAGCCTGCCGACGACGATGGTCTGCGCGCTGTGCGTCGGCGGCACGCTCGTGGTGGCGACGATGGCGGGCATCGAGCTCGCACGCCAGACCGCTGCACAGCGCGCGCCGCGCCTGATCGCGACCATGACCGCGGCGTTCGCGCTCGGGCAGTTGATCGGGCCGTTGCTGGTGCGCGGCCACTCGGCCACTACCGTCGCGGTGTGGCCGGGCGCGCTGGCCGCACTGCTGCTGATCGCCAGCTCGATTGCGCTGCTCGCGCGGCAACGCGCCTGAGAGCGTGCATCGGGCAGCAGCCCCCTGTACGCTTGTGGCCCGGCAATCGAAGGCGGCACGAGCCGCACCAAGGAGACCATCATGCGCACCCAGGTCGTCATCGTCGGCGCCGGCCCCTCGGGGCTGCTGCTCGGCGCGCTGCTCGGCAAGGCCGGCATCGACAACGTGGTCCTCGAGGCGCGCAGCGCCGACTACGTGCTCGGGCGCATCCGCGCCGGCGTGCTCGAGCAGGTGACGGTCGACTTGATCGACTCGGTGGGCGTCGGCGCGCGCATGCACGCCGAGGGCCTGCCGCACGACGGCATCGACCTGAGCTTCGGCGGCCACCGCCACCGCATCGACCTGCACGCGCTGACCGGCAAGCGGGTGATGGTCTATGGCCAGACCGAGGTCACGCGCGATCTGATGGCCGCACGCAAGGCGTCCGGCCACACCACCGTCTACGAGGCCGAGCACGTCAGCGTGCACGACTTCGACGGCACGCGGCCGAGCGTGCGCTACCGCCACGGTGGCCAGACGCACACCATCGACGCCGATTTCATTGCCGGTTGCGACGGCTTCCACGGTGTGTGCCGTGCCAGCGTGCCGCACGACCGCATTGCGCTGCACGAGAAGGTCTATCCGTTCGGCTGGCTCGGCCTGATGGCCGATGTACCGCCGCTGTCGCACGAACTGATCTACGTCAACCACGACCGCGGCTTCGCGCTATGCAGCATGCGCAGCCGCACGCGCAGCCGCTACTACGTGCAGTGCTCGCTCGCCGACCAGGTCGAGCAGTGGTCCGACCAGGCGTTCTGGGACGAGCTGCGCGCGCGGCTGCCCGAAGACGCGGCGGCGCACCTCGTCACCGGCCCGTCGCTCGAGAAGAGCATCGCGCCGCTGCGCAGCTTCGTCTGCGAGCCGATGCGCTTCGGCAGCCTCTTCCTCGCCGGCGACGCCGCGCACATCGTGCCGCCCACCGGCGCCAAGGGCCTGAACCTCGCGGCCACCGACGTCGGCTACCTCGCGCAGGGGTTGGTGAGCCACTACAAGGGCGACGGCTCGGATCTCGACCACTACTCCGAGCGCTGCCTGCGCCGCATCTGGCGCGCCGAACGCTTCTCGTGGTGGATGACCTCGCTGATGCACACCTTCCCGACCAGCGGCTCGTTCGACCGCAAGGTGCAGCTCGCCGAGCTGGATTACCTGGTGAATTCCGAAGCGGCATCGAAGTCGCTGGCCGAGAACTACGTCGGCCTGCCGATGTAGCGCGGGCGCGCACACCCTCGTGACGCGCGGCCGGGCTCGCGGCATGATGCGCCGGCACTGCAGGGACACACCATGATCCTCGAGCTTGCCGACATCCGCATCGCGCCCGGCCAGCAGGCCGCGTTCGACGAAGCCATCCAGCGCGGCCTGGCCACCGTGATCAGCCGCGCCAAGGGCTTTCGCGGTTTCAAGGTCAACAAGGGCATCGAGTCGCCCGAGCGCTACCTGCTGATGATCTTCTGGGACACGCTGGAGGATCACACGGTGGGCTTCCGCAAGGGGCCGCTGTTCGCGCAGTGGCGCGCCATCGTCGGCCCGTTCTTCGCGCAGCCGCCGCAGGTGGAGCACTTCACGCTGCTGGCGAAGTCCACGCCGTGACCACGCGCGCCGACGCCCTGGCCGCTGCCGCGCGCGAGTTCGACAGCGGCGCGTTCCAGCGCACGCTGGCGCGGCGCGTCGCGCACCGCACCGAGAGCCAGAACCCCGAGCGCGCGGCGGCGCTGCGCGCCTACCTGAGCGACGAGATCGCGCCGTCGCTGGCCGCGCTCGGCGTGCGCTCGCAGGTGTTCGACAACCCGCTGTCCGGCAAGCAGCCGTTCCTGATCGGCCGCTGCATCGAAGACCCCGCGCTGCCCACGGTGCTGGTGTACGGCCACGGCGATGTCGTGCGCGGTCTCGAAGGCCGCTGGCGCGATGGCCTCGACCCGTGGACGCTGACGCCGCGCGGCGAGCGCTGGTACGGCCGCGGCAGCGCCGACAACAAGGCGCAGCACAGCATCAACCTTGCGGCGCTGGCCGCGGTGCGCGCGGCGCGCGGCGGACACCTCGGGTTCAACCTCACGTGGCTGGTCGAGACGGGCGAGGAGACCGGCTCGCCGGGGCTCGCCGAGTTCTGCGCCGCGCAGCGCGACGCGCTCGCGGCCGACGTGCTGATCGCCAGCGACGGCCCGCGCTTGCATGCCGATCGGCCGACCGTCTACCTGGGCACGCGCGGCGTCGCCAACTTCGACTTCACGCTGCGCCTGCGCGACGGCGGCCACCACTCGGGCAACTGGGGCGGCCTGTTGCGCAACCCGGGCACGGTGCTGGTGCACGCGATCGCCTCGCTGGTCGACGCGCGCGGCGCCATTCGCATCGACGCGCTGCGGCCGCCGCCGATTCCGGCCGCGGTGAAGCGGGCGCTAAGCGACATCGAGGTCGGCGGCGGCCCCGACGATCCGACGGTCGACGCCGACTGGGGCGAGCCGGGCCTGAGTCGGGCCGAGCGCGTGTTCGGCTGGAACACGCTCGAGGTGCTCGCGATCGGCGTCGGCAACGCCGCGCAACCGGTCAACGCGATTCCGCACGAGGCACGCGCGACGCTGCAGTTGCGCTTCGTCGTCGGCACCGACGCGGCGCACCTGCGCGCACACGTGCAGGCCCACCTGCAGCGCCACGGCTTCGCCGGCATCGAGGTGAGCGAGCCGGTGGTGATGGCGGCCACTCGGCTCGACCCCGACAACGACTGGGTGCGGCTGGCGCTGCGCTCGATCGAGCAGACCACAGGGCGCAAGCCCGCGCTGCTGCCCAACCTCGGCGGCTCGCTGCCCAACGACGTCTTCGCCGACCTGCTGGGCCTGCCCACCGTGTGGGTGCCGCACTCGTACCCGGCGTGCTCGCAGCACGCCCCCGACGAGCACGTGCTGGCGCCGCTGATGCGCGAAGGCCTGTTGATGATGGCCGGGTTGTTCCACGACGTCGGCGAGCA